>CAMFQI010000046.1 GCA_945980015.1 uncultured Eubacterium sp.
GGCGGGCGAACCGCAGTTCGCCCTAGTCGTTTTAAACCCCTTAACTAACTGTTACAGTTACTTACTGTTATATACAGTAAGAACTATCAAACAGTAAGTATTATATAAGTTATCCTTTGACAACCTCACTATCGTTCGGTACGCCTAACGGCGTAATATATAACTCTCAATTTTTATTAGTTGTGGAGGTGGTTATTTTTATATCCTTTTTTCACACGATTTTTGTACTTGTTACAATTAGTCTATATGTTATACAGGTAGCAAACCTAATTTCCCTTTGGAAACAAGGGACGTCTTCGCTACCGCTCGACACGCCTAGCGGCGTATAACTAAACAGGTAGAATACGTTATTTCTCATAGCCATGTCAATAAATTCCCAAAATACCAGTTTTGCCCATAACAGCGTGGATTGGCACACTTTCAAAATTATATTCGTCCATCGCAAATCAATATTTTAAGCTAAAATTTTATATTCGTATACAGAGGAGATGATTGTATAAGCCAATTTGCAATAATAGACATCGAAACGGGTGAGGTTATTCCTGCAACCCGTGACAACATTAAAAAACTTACTTGCGCAACAAGATGGTCACCCGCCAAATCAGCTTCCGACACATTGCCCGAGCCACCCAAGGTCAAGCGAAAAGCTCGGATGTCACGAATTAATAAAGGTTCATATATATACATGACCGTGTACGACTCCCAATTGTTTATGCCCGACTATCCCCCTGCTGACATTGCCAGACTTGTTAGGCTTGCGCTTAGAATAAACTGGCAAGGACAGTTGCCTGAAAATACATTCGACGTTAATTTTATCCAAAAGGAATTAGGTGTTGTTCAAGTGACGGCTTACAAATTCCTGCAATTCGTCAAATTAAATTTTGGCGAAACCTTGGATAAGGTGGAAGATAATTTGGAAGATGTCCTCTTTAAGGGTTCGCCACGCACTTTTAAAGATATTGGCTCAGGCGCACGAGGCGTGAAAATATATGCCGATGGTTATCTGGAGGCTTACAGTTATGATGGTCAATATGATAGGACAGCGTTAGGGTGTTTACTGAAACTTGCGCCCTATATCAATAGAAGTATTAACACTTTATGTAAGTACGTTAATCGAAGCGGAGCAAATCGTACAAGCCCTTTAGGTGTTGATGAACTTGCGGAAATTCTTTCCATGAAACCAAAGTATTTTAGGGAGCGAATTTTTCCGGCGTGGAAGAAGATTCTTATCAATACCAATGGTGATCTGCAACCGATCGTCAAGAACATTGGTGGTGCGTTTGTGGTAAACCCTGCACTGATGACTGCCACGAAGTACGACGCTCCCGTGTGGGAGTATTTCTTAGACAAGAAATTTAACAAGGAGGATTATTAATGGCGTTAGATAAATTCTATAACATTTACGGATTGGATACTTCCGCTTTCTATTTCGATGACGAAATCGAGTTGAGCCGCAAGCTTGACAAGGCAAAGCGAATCAAGAGCAGATGCAAGAAGCGACAGAGTGCCCGACTGAGTTCAAGCGGTGATGACAACCGCAAGGAGTTGGCTCGTAAACAGAAGCGAACATTAAAGCGTATCAACCGTATCATTCGTGACACGAAGGCCGAGCTTAAGGAATTGTTATCCTCCCGTGTTGGGTCTGAGCGTGCGGTGCGCCCCGAAGCGTTTGTGCCCAGCAACATTATCTCCACCTTCGACTCTGACCTTACACGGTGTTTTGAGTTAAAGCCTGATGTGGTCAATGAGGAGATAATCGTCGTGCAGGTATATTTCTTCGATGTGGCTTATGGGTTGGCTATAAACGGCTTTACCCACGATGGTCACAAGTATTGTTACTTCTCGTCCAGTGCGGGGCAGATACGAACCAAGAAGATGGTCTTTGTGCGTGAGGATATTTTGAACCGTGTGTGGAATCGCCTGACCTGTGGTCTTACCGTTGAGAGGATAAACGAGCTTGGTGGCGTGAACCCTAACAAGTATCTTGCGTATCTGGCGTTGTGCAATTCTGCCACCGATGAATGGAAGGGATTTAACATCGACAAGGTAATTGTCGTAGAGGATATGGAAACTGTTGTTCACGGCACTGTGGATTTTATTGACGACAAGGATTATTCGATTAATCGGCGGGATACAGACTTGACGCTCACTCAGACCGATGGTGTGGGTATGGCACGTAAAGATGTAATAAAAAGCAATCGAATGTTTCGTGCGCCTTGGATGAAGGGATTACTTGCGAGGTTTGCGTTTGACGACCTTATACGTGAGAAGGGTTGGTCGCCAATTGTCAAGGATATATACGGTACGGAACACGATGTGCTGGCCGAGGACATTGAGGTAATACTGACCAAAAGTCAGTTTAAGATGTGGTCGTACTTCGACTCGTGGGAACAGTACAAGGAAAACTTTAAGAAGTATGGCTGCTCGGCGGGATATTGCAAGGTTGAGGAAGAACGTATACCATTTGCAAAAATAAACTATCAGATGCTGCAAACGCTGACTGACATTACCGACAGGGAGCTTTACAAGATTGCCGAGCGAAGCATCAACACGCTCAATAATATTTCGTCTAATAAATACACGATGCTGAAGACCTTTGGTATAGTGCCACAAAATACGAATATGAGTACATTTCAAAAGTGCTTAAAGTTATATCCCGAATTGCTGGCTGACCCATATACCAGAGAAACGTTGCGCAAGGTCAAGAGGTCGATGGAATATGAGGTGTGGTCTGGCAAGCTGGAGATATTCGGCAAGTATACGTTTATCGTTCCCGATATGTATGCGTTCTGTGAGTATATGTTCGGCGGCATTACCGAGCCAAAGGGTTTGCTGGCGGACGGTGAAGTGTATTGCAGTCTGTTCCCCAATTCCCCTAAGCTGGATTGTCTGCGCTCCCCTCACCTGTATAAGGAACACGCTGTGCGGAACAATGTTGCTGTCGAGGGTAAGGATACGGAGTGTGCCAAGTGGTTCGATTCCAAGGCGTTATACATAAGCACTCACGACTTTATATCGAGGATTCTGCAATGTGACTTTGATGGAGACACGTCATTGGTCGTTGCGGACAAGACACTCATAAGCGTGGCGGAGAGAAATATGGAAGGTATCGTGCCGCTGTTCTACAATATGGCTAAGGCTCCTAAGTGCGAGATAACCAAGGAGGTTTTATTCAACGGTCTTATCGCTGCATTTACGGGTGGCAACATCGGCACGTACAGCAATAGCATAAGCAAGATATGGAATTCGGGCAAGGTAACTGATGAAGCAGTCAAAGCCGTCAAGTGGCTTTGCATGGACAACAATTTTGTGATCGATTAACTTATAGTCGCCTTACGCAGTAATGCGTATTGAATAATTCGGTGAACCTGCAAATGCAGGGTGTCAGCTTAACGTTTAGTAGACATAGGAAATGATGTTGAGTAAGCTGGCTAACAGGGAAAATCTAAGTGTGCAATTATAACAAAATGGTTTTTATAGACAAGGAAATATTTAAAGATAAAATCGGCATTTATCTTATTGAGAACAAATTGAACGGTAAGGTTTATATCGGACAAACATCTATGCGATTCTACAAAAGATTCTTGCATCATCGTTGGAAATTGAGAAATAACGCTCACGACAATAAAATGTTACAAGAAGATTACAATACCTTTGGAGAATCTGAATTTCAATTTAAAGTCATAGAGGTTTTAGATAAAACAAGTAACGAGTTCGATACATTGGAGATAAAATACATTGAGGACTATAAAACACAATGCGGTGTTTACAACATTCAAAAAGGAGGTAAGAAATCGGGGATGACCGGTGTTGCAATGAGCGAGTCTACTAAGAAGAAAATCGGAGATAAGAATAAGATTAATATGACAGGGCGAAAAGCTTCTGAGAAAACGAAGAAGAAGATGTCTGAGTCAAGAAAAGGGCTAGTACGAAAAAACCTTTGTAAACTCTCAGACGAGTTAGCTCGTAACATAAAAGAAATGTTGATGGATGGACAAAGACCATCAGAGGTTGCCAAAGCGACCGGCGTGGATTATAGGATTGTCAACAATATATTTTCAAACAACACTTATAAACACGTAAAGATAAACGGTTGGGAAGACTTCTACGAACATAGACCTAAATACCTTCATTCTCCAAGAGTTCTTAGTAAAACACAAATAGAAGAGATTAAGCATTTTAAGGAATGCGGTTATACTGATAAGCAGTTAGCAGAGATGTATGGTGTGAGCCGAGATACCATACGTTTATATAAAAATTAACAACCATTAATGCACATATGACAATCCTGTGCTTTGAAAGAAGTGCAACGACTATTCCATTGGCGTTGAGATACGCAACAGAAGTAGGGGCAGAGTGAAATTCTCTGCCGGGTGAGAATCCCTTAAATCGAAGTGCCGAACACGGAGAAATCCTTAATACCTATGAATTGACATAGGGTGATGATATAGTCTACTCCGTTCACGTAATGTGAAGTTAAAGTATTGCGAAAGCAACGGTAGAAAGGTATGCTAAAACGTTATATAAGCCACAAGCTCCCGATGATGTCAAGTCTATTATCAAGAAATACACAGACAAGAAACTTCCTCATTTCTTTATCTATGCAAAGGAAAAGGAAGAAGGTCAGGTGGAAGCGATAAATCGTTCTTGTGTCAACAGGCTACGAACTATGATACCAAGGAAAAGTTTGAAGTTCAAGTTCGATGGTATGAGCGAGTTTGATTACCGTACTCTGATGAACGATCCTAATATCAGGATAGACACAAGGGTTACAAAGAAGTTTGCCGCTCTCAGCAGAGAATATAAGTTTAACTACAACCTCAATAACAATAATGACAACGAACAATACATTGCAAGCTATATTCGTAAGAGTATGCTGGACACGGGTTATCCTGAAAGTGATATTGTGGATATACTTGTCAAGGAACTGTTCGGCGTGCGTAAGACTAAGAAGAAGTTGGTGTTCTGGAGTTGCTATGGCGATGTGGTGCTTGGGAACATTCAGAAGAATATTGACAGTAGATTTACTACTTGCAATTATTGCGGTGCAAGGTTTTACAAGCAGCGAAAGGAAGAGATGGTTTGTCCAAAATGTAAAGATAAGAGTTTAGAAAAACCAAAGACTAAGGCTTTGATATGCGTTGATTGCGGAACACCATTTGAGGTTAAGAACTCGAATACGAGGAGTGTTCGCTGTTTAAACTGCCAAAAGGCAATTTATAAGGAACGAAGTCGAGTATCAATGTTAATGTTAAGAAAATCTAAGCTAAAATCCTAAAACCACGCATCTACGTCGTTTGCGGGCATTTCACTATTTATCAATAATTAGCGAATACCCCGCAAACCACGTATCTATGGGATTTGTTGCACATTCAACGATTTTTAAAAATACCCCCATTAAGGGGGAACTTATAAAGTCCTCTACTATTTTTTAAAGGATTGATAATTATAATAACCATATCAAAAGAGGAACGTGACTACCTAAAAAATAAGGACAGCAAGATATTCTGTGTTACAGTTGGCAAGAATAAAAAGCCGTCCGCAAAGACTTATTACGCTGAGGATACCGCTAAAGTAAAAAGACTGATCAAAGAGTTTAACGGAGGACGCTGCTGATGGTGAATGATTTTAAGCCACACAGCGGAGAAACGGAGCGTCAGTATTCGTGGCGTATATGTGATTATGTCAAGAAAGGTGAGCTAACTTGGCAGGAGCTTGCTGATTTGGTGAACAAGTATTATCGTGCCAGCGAAGAAGAGTATCGAACTGAGAGTGCATATCGCAAGCCCTTACAGGCTGTAATGGCATATGCTGAGGAAGTCTTTGGCGATAATTGCGCTGATGACTATTACGAAAAGCTGCTCAAGCTGAAAGATGATATTTCCAGTGAGAGATATAAGCTTCAGGCTTTGAAGCTGGAGTCTACAAGGGATAATCGCATTAACTCCCGATTTGAACTTTTCTATGAGAATATTGCTAAGGTTGTGCAGAAACTTGAACCACCCGATAAGTTTAACGATTGTTGTTACGTTACGGGAAGCGAGTTTGCTTGGGTGCTTGGCATTGGCGATATTCACTATGGTGCAAAGTTTTCAAGTATCAACAACAGTTATTCTCCTGAGATTTGCGAGCGAAGATTTCAGGCTTTGTTTGCTGCGCTTGTGAACAAGATTCAAGCCGAGGGTATTCAGACATTGGTGATCGTTAATGTTGGCGACACACTGCAAGGAATTTTGAGAATGTCCGACCTTCAGTTGAATGACAAGCCTGTGGTGGAAAGTCTTGTGGAAGTGTCCAGACTGTTGGCTAATTTCCTTAACGAGCTGACGAAGTATTGCTACGTTGAGTATTATCACGTACCAACAGCGAACCACACCCAGACACGGAATCTTGGCAGCAAAGCGAGCGAGTTGGCAGCGGAAGATATGGAATACATCATTTCGCATTACATAGCTGATATGCTGGCAAACAATGATTCTGTAACTGTATACTTCAACGAAGGTAAGGAGTTTGTTGATTTCAATATATTCGGATTCAATTGTTTTGCAACTCACGGACATCAGCTAAAAAATACAAAAGATGTTATAAAAGATATGGGTAACGTAAACAGGAAGCTCTACTCTTATGCCTTCCTTGGACACACCCATTCGGCAAATGAAATTATCGTTGGTGAAGAACACCACAACAATATAGAAGTGCTTACCGTACCTTCGTTCATTGGCTCTGACCCGTATGCGGACAAGCTGATGGTTGGTGCAAAGGCTGCGGCAAAGCTATATAAATTCGATAACTTATATGGTCACATCGGAAGTGAAACCATAATACTGAATTAATGGAGGTGAAAATATGGTGAAATTCAAAGGTGTGAATGATATTGCCGAACTCATTCTCGCCAATCAGGAAGATGAAGTAAATACTGCGGTCATACTGCCTGAGATTATGGCGGAAGACCTTTTTACCGAATTGGTTCGTGAAGGTATTTACTGCTTAGATGTTATTGACTTTGAGTATGCTAACAATGTTGATTATCTTATCTATGTAGACTATGCAGGCTGTGTAAGTCTGACTCCCGCATACGACAGAGATAACAGATGCTTCAAGCCTGTGGACACGGACTATGCGTATGTATATTGTGAAGTTCCCGAGGGCGTATATGACGCTATCAGGGCTGACGCAAAGGTTGAAACATTTATGATGCTGTAAGTAACATTTTGCTTATACCAACTGCCTTAATGGGTTGAGCAAATTAATATATTCCACGAGCGTACATATCAGTGCAGTGGCGTATAATACGTGAAGAGGCGGGTTTGGCTCAGGGTTGCCAAATGATATGACAAAACCCTGAAAGATATGTGGAGGACTGGGTAACAATCGACGGGCTGATAATCCGGAAAGAGGTTATTTCTGTATCCACATTCCTTTGTTGGTAATAGAGTTATTGCGGGGCAGTGCCGCAAGCCAACACCATGGGGCGGTTCTCGATTGTCCGCCAATGAGCAGTTTAGTTTGCAGACATCTGCGGCCGAAGTATTCACGAGCAAAAAAATAACCAAATCGAAATGCGAAGTGAAGCCAACACTCTTTCAACAAATGGCAACAACGGAATGAGTATAAACCAAGGCAAGTAAGGTTGTATGGGCGGTGGCATACTGCCTAAATTTGCGCTGCCGTTTGCGTATCTTGCCAAATAGATACATCCCCTATCGTGCAATAG
>CAMFQI010000047.1 GCA_945980015.1 uncultured Eubacterium sp.
ACAGAGCGTTACGGGATTGAAAAGTGCAATACTGTCCGAAACCGTGACAATGCCGTCGTCAATGGAAAGCTCACTTGATATGCCTTCGGTTGTAAAAATCAGCGTATCAATACCGCTTTGGCGAAGATGCGAAAGACGGTGGTTGATTATTTCCAAATCAGCGTTGCTGCTGATAATTGCAATCAAAAGAATGTCGCCAAGTGCGTTCAGCGAGCCGTCCGCCTGACAAAGCGGCAAGGAAAAGGCACGCTTTGAGCAGATTTTTCGCAGAGCCGAAGCAACCTCGTCTGCAACGCCCTCGTCGGCACCGTAGCCGCATACAACAATGCCTGAATAACGATTGATGACCTCAACGGCGCCCGTTAGCTCGTGCCTGCTTCTGCTTGACAGCACCGTGCTTCCCGACAGCATTTGAGCAATTTTTGACGTAACGCTTACTGTTAAGCGAGGAATATTTTTTGATTTATAGCCGATATAAACGCCGAGAAGTGCAAGTACAAGATACTCTTTGCAAAATCGACAGATACTGTCGTTGCAGTCTGTGATAATCCTGTTTTTGCAATTCTTCGCAAGCTCGCTTTCTGCGTTTTGAGTAACGGCAATAGTAAGTGCTCCCTGTTGCTTTAGACGTAAAGCGACGGCGTTAGCTATTTGTCCTTCACCGTTTTGGGACAGGATTATTACCATAACCGACGGGCTGAGCACAACTCTTGTATTGCATAGCTCGGCCAAATTCAGTGCAAAGCAGTTTATTCCTGTCAATAGCTCAATGTTGAATGCCGCCGTTTTTGAAACGTTGTATTCGTCGTTTTGACCTGCGATAATTATTGTTTTTATTTTTTTGAGACGTCTTTTTTTCAGGTGCAGGGTGCCCAAGCACGGAATATCCTTTTTGATGAATTCGTCAAGCACTTGTTTTAAGTCCTCGGATATTCTGTCGGCTTCGCCTTTGTATTGCTGTGTGATGTATTCGTCCATTAGTTTTTCTCCAATCTTGCATAAATTACGCTCATATCGTCACGCTTTTTGTTTTTCGTTTCTTCCAGTGCACGGTTAAGAATATAATCGGCACATTCCTGAGGCTGATACGGCAGGGAAGAAAAAATTTCGTCCAACCATTCGTCGCCCAAATCGGTTATACCGTCGCTCATTAAAATAATGCTGTCCGACGGACTGAGTATTGCCGTTCGCTTTGCAAATTCAATTCCTCGCAGAATACCTGCCGGCATTGAGGATAATTCGCATTTTGTGGCAGTTGAATTTTTTATGATATATCCCGACGGTGCTCCCGCCTTGAAGATTTCGCATTTGCCGGTGAACAAATCAATGCTTGCAATGTCGAGAGTTGCAAGGCTTTCCTCGTTCGATTTAAGAAGCAGGGCGGAGTTTACGATTTTCAGCGCACTGTCGAAACCGAAGCCGGCGTTAATGAGCCTTGATATCAATCCCGCACCCATTGCACCGTCAAGCGCAGCAGAGCTTCCCTTGCCCATTCCGTCGCTGATAATAAGCACGCTGTGACCCTTGCCGTCGTTGATTATTTTCACCGTGTCGCCGCACAACTCACCCTCTGCGCTGTATTGCGCAAAGCCGACGTTTATAATGTAATTCGGCTTTTGAGTGAATGACAGCATACATTCCTTTGAAAACTTTGTTATTCTCCCTGTGTCAAAATATCTGTCGCAGATTTTGCCTATTTCATATTGCAAATGCTTGTCTGAAAGCTTTGAGGCAGACGATGAGGTGAGTATCTCAACTCTCATTCTGCCGTACTTGTCGGTGATTGCCGATACGCTTTTTGCATATATTCCGTATTCTCCGAGAAGTCGGCGGATTTTGTCCTGCGCCTGCGAATCGAACGCCTCAGCCTGTGCAAATTCAGTTGCAAGGTCGTTTAGCATTTCTGCAATGCTTAGGAATTGGTCGGTTGCAACCATTCTGATTTGATTGGTACGCTGAGATATAACCTCTTTGCTGATGTATTGCTCTCTTGAAAGCGTCTGCTTTAAGCGTTGCGAACGCTTTTGTGTAACCTCGTCGAAGCGTTCACTTACCTGTTCAACGCTGTCCGAGATTGTTTTCATTGCGTTTGAAGCGAAACGCAGCTTGAGTACGAGGTTCTGTCTTAACGCTCCGTCAACGCCCGATTTATTATAAAGGAAAAAGCGTTGCTCGATTTTGTCGCAGATTTTACTCGGCATAAGCAGAAATATTGCAACCGATAATGCACTGTTAAGGAATACGCAAAGCCCGTATTCACCGCCGAGTGTTATTGCAAAAAATGAGCATACCGCAAGGTAAGACAGTCCTACTGCCAATATCGACATTTCGCAGAATAATGCGCTCACCATTGCCGCTAAGCCCATTGCACCGCATAGTGCCGCACCGTTTTCACTCGGTATTCCGAGTACAAAGCCGAATGACAACGCACATATAACGCCCCATTTAGCGTTTGCATATCTTACCGCAAATAAGATTATTACGCCTGCCGCAGTAAGAAACGGCATAATTAAGCCGATTTTCAGTTGACCGAAGCCTAAAAACAATGTTGAAGCGGATATGGTTATACACGCTATGTCGCTTGTTGGCAAAGCCTTGAAGCGAAGCTGTGTGAAATTTGCATTTATGCTTTTGAAATAAAAATATGTTACGCCGAGCGTCAGTATGGATTCCGCAAGAGTAAGCAGATATTGTGATATATCCGCCCCGAGCCTTATGTTCATAAACACTCCGCTGATAATACATGCCGAAAATGTACTGACAAGCGGTATTGCAATAATGTGCGACAGTGAGAGAGTATGAAACAAAAATGAGACTGCACCGACAAATATTACGGCACAAAAATATCTTGCCGAGGCTTCATTAAAGCCGAGTGCCAAATAACCCAGACACGCACCTATTGTCGAAAAGATACAACCCTGCTTTTTTGATACCGCAACAAATGACAGTGCAAGCGGCTTTAGTTCGCTTGTTATTCCCGCAAGGCTCAAAATGAAGCCTCCTGCAAGATACACGGCGTAAATTATAACATTTTTCAACGGTTGCTTTAATAATTGAGCATCAAAGCTGTTTCTCAATTTTGATTTTACATTACTTTTTTTCATTCTAAATACCCGAAAATTCTAACTTGTACAATTTATCTTTTTTGCCTATTATATTTCAGGTATAACGAAAAATATGTCACATTTTGATTGAGTAAAAAATACTGTTGAAATTATATCGGTGTTGTGATAAAATACATTGAATTACATTAACGACTATGATTGAGGTGTCAGTATGATATCAGCAAACAATATCTCCGTTCAGTTTGGAGGACGCTCACTTTTTGAGCGAGTAAATGTTGCGTTTACACCGGGCAACTGCTACGGTATTATCGGTGCAAACGGCGCAGGAAAGTCAACATTCTTAAAGGTGCTAAGCGGCGACTTGGAGCCGTCAAAGGGCGAAATCCATATTACTCCGGGTGAGAGACTTTCTGTTTTGAAGCAGGATCACTTTGCATATGACGAATACGAGGTTGTTCGTACCGTTCTTATGGGCAACCCACGTCTTATTGAGATTATGGAGGAAAAGGACGCTCTTTATTCAAAGGAGGACTTTTCCGAGGAGGACGGCATAAAGGCAGGCGAGCTTGAAGCCGAATTTGCCGATATGGACGGTTGGAACGCAGAGAGTGACGCAGAATTTATGCTCAACAAATTAGGCGTACCTGACGAATATCACTATATGAAAATGGCCGAGCTTCCGTCCGACTTAAAGGTTAAGGTGCTTTTGGCACAGGCTCTGTACGGCAATCCGGATATTCTTCTTCTTGACGAGCCTACAAACCACCTTGACTTAACGGCTATAAGCTGGCTTGAAAATTTCCTTCTTGATTTTGAAAACACGGTTATTGTTGTGTCTCACGACCGTCATTTTCTCAACAAGGTTTGTACTCATATCTGCGATGTTGACTACGGCAAGATTACTCTTTATACCGGTAACTACGATTTCTGGTATGAATATACACAGATGCGTCAGCGTCAGGCGAGAGACCAAAACAAGAAGAACGAGCAGAAGATTAAGGAATTGCAGGATTTCATCAACCGTTTCTCTGCAAACGCCGCAAAATCGAAGCAGGCAACCTCACGTAAAAAGCAGCTTGATGCTCTTGAAATGATTGAAATGCCTGTTTCCTCACGCCGCTTTCCGTATGTTGACTTTAAGCCCGACAGGGAATGCGGAAACGACCTGCTTCGTGTTGACCACCTTACAAAGACTATAGGCGACAGAAAGGTGCTTGACGATATCAGCTTCGTTATTCACCCGAGAGAAAAGGTTGCTTTTGTAGGTAGTGATGTTGTTGCAAAGACAACTTTGTTTAAGATTATTATGGGCGAGCTTGAGCCCGATGAGGGAAGCTATAAGTGGGGCGTTACAACGTCTCAAAGCTATTTCCCGTCTGACAACAGCAAGTATTTTGACGGCGTAAATCTCAGCCTTGTTGACTGGCTCAGACAGTATAGCAAGGAGCAGCTTGAAGCCGATATTCGTTCGTGGCTCGGCAGAATGTTGTTCTCGGGCGACGAAGCGCTCAAAATGGCGAATGTTCTTTCGGGCGGCGAGCGTGTAAGATGTATGCTTTGCAAAATGATGCTCAGCGGTGCGAATGTTCTCATTTTTGACGAGCCGACTAACCATCTTGATTTGGAATCCATCGCCGCACTTAATAACGGACTTATCCGCTATCCCGAAACGGTATTGTTCACCTCTCACGACCATCAGTTTGTTGAAACCGTTGCCGACAGAATTATTGAAATTTCGGGCGACAAATTCATTGACCGAAAGGGAACCTACGACGAATTCCTTTCAACCTTTGATGAGGAGCAGCTCAAAAAATATTGATTAACAAAAGACACAGGCAAATATGAAGCCTGTGTCTTTAATGGTGTTATTTATGGATTATATATTTTTGTTTGTTATTGTTGCCTTGATTGTGCTTTCTTTTCTTGCAATAAGGCTTTTTAGGAAAAAACGTGAACAGCGTGAAATAAAGTCGGCAGGGAATAGAGGCGAGGCATATTTTAATAATATGCTGAAAAGCATTCTGCGTAATGACGATGTGTTAATCAAAAATGCTTGCCTGAACGTCAACGGCAAGGAAGCGGAAATCGATAGCCTGATTATCAACAATAACGGCATATTTATTGTTGAGGTTAAGAACTACAACGGCAGGCTTTACGGTGATATTGACGATTTTGAATGGACGAAGGAAAAGATTTCACCCGGCGGAAATGTTTTTTATAAGCAGGTCAAAAACCCGATAAAGCAAATAAAACGCCAAACGTATATTCTTTCGCAATTCTTAAAGGAAAATAATATAAGAGTCTGGATTAGCGGCTATGCTTATTTTATAAACGGCAACAGTCCCCTAAACCTCAATCCTGTAAAAAATATAACAGACCGATAACTCAAAAAACAATTTTATAAAAAATTTCAAAATTTCTCTTGACTCTCACGTTGCGTCATAGTTTATAATACAAATTGTCGGGAGGGATAAGGATGAAAACAGTTAAGGAAATCAGCAGATTAACAGGTGTCAGCGTGCGCACACTTCATTATTATGATGAAATAAATTTGCTGAAGCCAACACAAATTACAGATGCAGGTTACAGGCTGTATGACGATACGGCTCTTGAACGACTGCACAGCATACTGCTTTTTCGTGAACTGCAATTTCCACTTAAGGAAATCAAGGCTATTTTAGACAGTCCGGACTTTGATGCAAAAGCTGCACTCAACGAGCAGATTAAACTGCTTGAATTGCAGAAAAAACGCCTTGATAAAATCATCAGCTCCGCCCGTGAAATATTAACAAAAGGAGTGAATAATATGAGCTTTTCATCATTTGATAAAACAGATCTTGAGCAGTATTCTGCCGAGGCAAAGGAAAAATGGGTACATACAGATGCCTATAAGGAATACGAACAAAAGCATACTGACTCGGCAGACAAAACCGATGAATTTATGCAGATTTTCGCAGAAATAGGAAAGGTTAAGCATCTTTCCCCCGACTGCGAGGAAGCACAAAAGCTGATTAAAAAATTACAGAATTTCATCACGGAAAATTACTACACCTGCACAGACGAAATTCTAAAAGGCTTGGGCGAAATGTATGTTTCCGATGAACGCTTTAAGAAAAATATCGACAAAGCAGGCGGTATCGGCACAGCCGAATTCACCGCAAAAGCAATTAACTGTATGAAGTAAAAGCCAACAATAATAGCATATCTGCATTAAATTACATACTCACAACATTCAAGCCGAGGGCAGTTGCTCTCGGCTTAAATCATTTTTATTGACAACAACTCGCTAATAAAATATCATATAAATAAGGTTTTATGTGCTACACGACGAACAAGCAAAAAGTGAGGCTGAACAATGGCAAATTTTGTAACAGTTTTAAGAATTATTTTTAGCATTGCATTGCTGTTTTGCCCTGCTTTTTCCCCTCCCGCTGACAGTCAGCGTTATTGATTTGAAATACAGCGGAGCATTCGTCTGTGCGTTAGCTACATTTTCGGCAATACAGGAAGGACATTACATAAGAACAAAGAGGACAAAATATGATTTTTGAAACAGATAGGTTGATTTTAAGACCTTGGACAATGGACGATGCAGAAAGCTTATATAAATATGCAAAGGACCCGTTGGTCGGCCCTATTGCAGGTTGGCCTGTTCATACAAGCGTTGATAACAGCAAGGAGATTATCCAAAAGGTGCTGTCAGCAGACGAAACCTATGCAGTATGCTTGAAAGAAGATAATATTGCAATCGGCAGTGTCGGTCTTATTCCGCCTGCACAGCATACTGCTTTTTTGTGAACTGCAATTTCCGCTTAAGGAAATCAAGGCTATTTTAGACAGTCCGAACTTTGATACAAAAGCTGCACTCAACGAGCAGATTAAACTGCTTGAATTGCAGAAAAAACGCCTTGATAAAATCATAAGCTACGAACGTGAAATTCTAATTATCAATGAAAGGATGAGATTTATGAAATTAGCAAATTGGTCAGAACCAATAATAATAGATAAGTCCACTCGTGATTCGAGGGATTTAATCATGCCACATCAAAAAAGTGCAGTTGATGAAATGACAAAGTATTTCAAATTAGATACGGATATTCCTGACCGTAATGGATTGGTTGTAATGCCAACAGGAAGCGGTAAAACATATACAGCAGTTAATTGGCTATTATCAGAAGGCGTTGCAAAAGGATATAGAATAGTATGGCTTGTGCACAGACAGGAATTAGTGGAACAGACATATCAGGAATTTAGAAAACAGACTCCTTTATTAAAGGGATCTGATGTGAAAAAAATCAAGATTTTTCCAATCTCCGGCGTGCATATGAAAATGTCAATGGCTAGTAGAGCCGATGTATATGTTTGTAGTATAGCCTCTGTAGCAAATAAATACGGGTATCGATTTATTGAAAGAATGATTGGTGCGCAGGGAAAAAGAAGATTAATTATTGTGGTGGATGAAGCCCATCATGCTGTTGCAAGCAATTATCAAAAAACAATAAAAAGAATGACAACATTAAATCCTAACAGAATATTGTTGGGACTCACCGCGACTCCGACTAGAATGCAAGATTCGCAGAAACTTCGCTTGCTGCGTATGTTTAATGC
>CAMFQI010000048.1 GCA_945980015.1 uncultured Eubacterium sp.
ACACCTAAGCCTTCGTCGGCAGCGTCAGATGTGTATAAGAGACAGCAATAATGTCGATTCAACAGGTGCCGGCGACGCATTTTTAAGTGGATTTATGTACGGACTTTTTTATGAAAGACCTCTTAAGGAATGTGTGCTTTTCGGTAATATCACGGGCGGAAAGGCAGTAACAAAAGTTGGCGCACTTTCGGGCTATGTAAACGAAGCACAGCTACTTGAATACTTTGAAAAGTACATAGAATACATAAAATAATACAGTAAAATTGAAGACGGAACGCACACAATCGGCGTTCCGTCTTTTTATTATTCGTTTTCTGTTTCGGTTTGCTCTTGAGCTAATTCCTCGGTTGAAGTCTCAACTGCATCAACTTCGAGAGCACCGTTTTTCATAAGATTTTCAAATTCCTCACCGGAAATTTTTTCTTTCTTTATAAGTGTTTCGGCAACAAGCTCAAGCTTATCGTAATGCTCCTTAAGAATTGACATAGTCTTTGCGTATGCCTCACGCATAATCTTTTCGACCTCGGAGTCGATACGAGCAGAGGTCTGCTCGGAATAATTATTTACGTGACCGTAATCCTTGCCGAGAAATACCTCACCGTTTCCGCTATCGTATACAACAGGGCCCAAATCATCGCTCATACCGTATTTTACTACCATATCACGAACAATCTCGGTTGCTCTTTGAAGATCGTTAGAAGCACCGGTTGAAATATCGTCAAGCGCAACGGCTTCGGCAACACGGCCGCCGAACATTGAAATAAGGTCATTGAGCATATCGTTGCGTGAATTATAATTTTCCTCCTGCGGAGTATACCAGGTATAACCTCCTGCGCCAAGTCCTCTGGGAACAATGGAGATCTCACGTACAGGGTCGTGACCCTCAACATAATATGATGCAACGGCGTGGCCTGCTTCGTGATAAGCGGTAAGCTTCTTTGCTTTTTCGGAATATTTATGCGATTTCTTTTCTGTACCAAGCTCAACTCTTGAGGTTGCATCAACAATATCCTGATACGAAATCGCCTTTTTGTTTCTTCTTACGGCAAGTAAAGCCGCCTCGTTCATAAGGTTTTCAAGGTCAGCACCGGTAAAGCCGATAGTATCCTTTGCAACCTCCTTCAAATCAACATCGGGACCGAGTGGCTTACCCTTTGCGTGTACCTTTAAGATATCCTCTCTGCCCTGCTTATCGGGACGGTTAACCGTAATCTGACGGTCAAATCTTCCCGGTCTAAGAAGTGCCGGGTCAAGAACATCGGGACGGTTTGTAGCGGCAATTACGATAACTCCCGAATTTGAGCCGAAGCCGTCCATCTCAACAAGAAGCTGATTAAGAGTTTGCTCTCTTTCGTCGTTTCCGCCGCCCATACCTGTGCCACGGTGACGACCCACTGCGTCAATCTCGTCAATAAACACAATACACGGGCTTTTCTTTTTTGCCTGTTCAAACAAATCACGAACACGTGAAGCACCGACGCCTACATACATTTCAACAAAATCCGAGCCGGAAATACTCAAAAACGGAGCTCCCGCTTCACCGGCAACTGCCTTTGCAAGCAAGGTTTTACCTGTACCCGGAGGGCCTACAAGCAATACGCCCTTTGGTATTCTTGCACCGAGCTGTGTATATTTTTCACCGTTTTTAAGGAAATCAACAAGCTCTGCAAGTTCAGCCTTTTCCTCGTCACATCCTGCGACATCCTCAAACTTTTTGTCCGAGTCCTCGCCCGACTGCGTTTTTGATTTTATTCTGCCGAAGCCGAGAGTTCTGTTCGTTTCGCTTCCGATTGAGCTGCTCATTCTACGCATCAGCCACACGAACATCACAATAATAATTAACGTAAAAATAAAGGTCGGCAGCATACTCATCCACCAAGAATTAGACGAGCCTTTTTTGTAGTTATAAACTATCTGATTATCGGGGTTAGCGTCGTTATAGTCGTTAACATAATCGCTTATATCGTCCAAAAAGTAGCTTACGCTCGGAACAGTATAACGATTTACGGTATTTTCGCCGTCGCCGACAAGCTTATAGGTAAGATTGCCCGAGCTTAAATCAAGCTCATACTGAGTTACCTGATTATTCCTGAAAAGATTTACCACCTCGCTGTAGTTCTTGGCAGTCGTATTTTTGCTTTGAGCCGAAAACAAAAATATCGAGCCAATCAGAAGAAGCGGAATCAGGATATAAAAGATTGCCGATTTCCAATTTTGAGACATATTTTTTCTCATTAATATTAGTCCTCCAAATGTATGTTGATAAGCACAACATTAATAGTTTCACTATCAATCCTTACTCTTTCGTCAATACAGTAGCCGTACACACCGATTACGCCCTTATCGTCGCAAACAAGCGGTATACTGTCTCTGTCCTCAACGTTTATACGAAGCTCGTTAAATAATTTTTTCAAAGACTTCGTACAGTTTCGGTTTGCCGGGGAAATAGTATCTCCCTCTTCCCTGCACCGAATGGAAATATTACCACATATTTTATCATAATCGCAGTAAAAATCAAATTCTTTACGCAATAATTCATACTTTATTAAAAATTCTTCACGGGAAATGACCTTTTTATTAACAGTCAATTCATCAAATGAAATTTTTTGCTCAAATACAGCGTATCTTAAACGCTTTTTGTCGGAAATTGCAAAGGTGTTCCCTTTTATTTGAAGCCTGCCGGGATTAAACGCAAGATTATAAACGCCATTTAGATGAATTTCATCAAGCGAAATACCGTAAAGTTCAAAGTATTTTAGTATCGCTCTTTTGATTACAGACGGCGAATAGGTACGAAGCCTTGATAACGACAGACAATTATTCTTGAAGCAAGAGTCAAAGCAAGCATTTGCACTCTCATTAAGAAACATTTCATCCTCGCTCACGCTTTCGATAAGCCGTGAAACAGACTGTTCAAAGGATGGATTAAGCGTTTTGAAAAGCGGGATAATATTGTTGCGAATATTGTTTCGACTGTATTTACTATCCGCATTTGTACTGTCAATACAATATTCAATACCCTCATTTTTGCACGCACTGCGAATTTCCTCACCTGTTACACTCAAAAAGGGACGAATAATATTGTCTCTTACAGGCGGAATACCGCATAGTCCTTTTATTGAGGTACCTCTTGAAAGCCTGAACAAAAGCGTTTCGGCATTGTCGGAAAGATTATGAGCAGTTGCGATTTTATCGGGATTGAACGAACGGAAAAAGTCGTATCGCATTTTTCTAGAGTACTCTTCAACGCTCATATTATTTTGCTTTGCGCCGTTTACTGCATCAATCGAAATACTCTTAAATTCGATATTACGCTCGTTGCAATAGCTTTCGACAAAGGCGGTGTCGGAAATTGATTCCTCGCCTCGAATACCGTGCTCGACATTTGCAACCAAAAGTCGCAAATTGTATTCCTGCTTCTTTTGACAAAGATAATAAAGAAGCGCCATTGAGTCTGCACCGCCGGAAACGCCGACAACGACAAAATCGCCGTTTGAAAGCATATTATATTTTTTTACAAGAGCGTCAGCCTTGGTTGTAATCTCTAACATTTTCTATTGACCTAAATCTCGTGAACTCCTTGTCAAAGGTGAGCTGAATTGTTCCTACGCCGCCGTGACGGTTTTTTGCAACTATAAGCTCGGTAAGGTTTTCATCAACCTCGTCCCGTTCCTCCTCGCTAAGCTCATTACGATAATAATCGGGACGATATAAAAACATAACAATATCTGCGTCCTGCTCAATAGAGCCGGATTCACGCAGGTCGGAAAGCTGAGGCGTATGAGTTTTTCCTCTGCCCTCTGTACCACGGGAAAGCTGAGCGCAGCAGATAACCGGGATGTTCAAATCCTTTGCCATCATTTTGAGGTTTCGTGTTATTTCGCTAACCTCCTGTACTCTGTTTTCCTTATGTACAGCCGACTGAATAAGTCCCAAATAGTCGATTATAATACAGTCAACGCCTTTTAGTCTACGGACAATCGACTTTATTTCGGGTACGGTTATAGCGGCAGTATCGTCTAGATAAAGCTCAACATTATGAAACGACGAAAGTGCGTTTCCGAGCCTTATCCACTCGTCATCGTTGAGCTCGCCTGTTCTGAATTTCTGCGATTCGATACCGGCCTGAGAGGCAAGCAATCTTTCTGCAAGCTGCTCCTTCGTCATTTCAAGTGAAAAGAAGATACATCTTTTTCCTGCGCCCATAGTAATATTCTGTGCAAGATTGAGCGCAAACGAGGTTTTACCCATAGCAGGACGTGCGCCGATCAAAACGAAGTCGGATTTATTCAGACCCGTTATATACTTGTCAAGAAGACCGAAGCCTGTCGGAATACCTAAATAATCCTTTTTATTCTCGCCTGTTCTGTTTTTAAGCTCGGGGAAAACGGAGCCCATAATGACATCGCTGATTTTTTGAGGGCCTTTTCCTGTTTTGCCCTGACGGATGTCATATATTCTTTGCTCTGCGCTGTCTAAAATCGAATTAGCCGAGCCTGCTCCTGCGGTTGCGTCTTCAATTATGCTTTGAGACACCTGAATAAGATTTCTCAAATAATACTGCTCCTGTACGATTTTGCAGTATTTTTCGATATTTGCCGTGGACGGAACAACATTTGCCAGCTGTAAAAGATATTCCTTACCGCCCGCCATATCGTACTTGCCGTCCTTTGTGAGTGCGTCGGCAATAATAACAGGGTCTATAGCACCGCCGTTATTCATAAACTGATAATCCATTGCGGTGTAAATTGCCTTATGCTGCGGCAGATAAAAATAATCGGCTCTCAAATAAATATTAGCGTCCGCCATACATTTATTATCAAGCAAGATACTGCCCAATACACTCTGCTCGGCTTCTAAATTATAAGGTAATGTAACATTAAGCTCTGCCATTTTTTTATCCTTTTATGATTAATTAAGCCTCGGTAACCTGTACGCTGACAGTTGCAACAATTCCCTGATAAACCTTTACCTCTGCTTTTACTGTTCCGAAAGCCTTAATATCGGACATATCAATCTTTCTCTTGTCGATATCAATATTAAGCTCTTCCTTAATTTTTGAAGCAACGTCCTTTGAGGTAATGGAGCCGAAAAGCTTTCCGTTAGCTCCTGCCTTTGCCTTAAAGGAAAATGTTTTGCCGTCAATGACAGCCTTAACCTCTTCGGCAGCCTTTATTTCCTCTGCTTTATGGAACTTCTTTGCCTGCTCCTTGTTGTTAAAATCATTCATTGCGCTTGCATTTGCTTCTACTGCAAGTCCCTTTGGGAAAAGAAAATTTCTTGCATAGCCGTCGCTTGTGTTTACAAGCTCGCCCTTTTTTCCGAGCGACTTTACATCCGCTTTTAATATAACCTTCATTGTATATCCTCCTAAATTCAAACTATATTTCCATAAAAATCGGTAAAATCATCGGTGAGCGTTTCGTTTTTTCATACATCATTTTTGAAAGCTCATCACGAATTTTTGTTTTTACGCTGTTCCAATCGTGGTATCTGCTGTCGTACTGCTCGTCAATAACACGGCACGCAAGGTCACGAGCCATATTCATAAGCTCCTCGTTATCCTTAACATAAACGAAACCTCTCGATACAATATCGGGACCCGAAACAACGTAGCCGTCGTGGGCGTCTATGGTTGCAACAACAATGATAATACCATCCTGTGAAAGACGCTTTCTGTCGTTAAGAACAATATTTCCGACATCGCCTACGCCCAAACCGTCAACATAAATGTCGCCTGACGGAACGGTTCCGACTTTCTTAATATAATCCTCGGTAAGCTCAACTGTTTCTCCGATATCGCCTATATAAATATTATCTCTCGGAATACCCATTGCAGTTGCAAGCATTGCGTGCTTTGCAAGGTGCTTTTGCTCACCGTGAACAGGAATAAAGTACTTCGGCTTAACAAGTCCCATCATCAGCTTCAAGTCCTCCTGACAGCCGTGACCGGAGGCGTGTACCTCGTACATTTTTTCGTATATTACCTCGACGCCTCGCTTCATAAGAGCGTTTACTACATTTCCTACCATTTTTTCGTTGCCCGGAATAGGCGTTGCGGAAATGATAACATAGTCGTTTGGTGTAAGCGATACCTTTCTGTGGTCGCCGAAAGCAATCTTAGTCAGCGCCGACATAGGCTCGCCCTGTGAGCCTGTTGTTATAATTACGAGCTTATCGTCGGTATAATTATTAATTGTGTCGATAGGCACAAGTATATTCTTCGGAACGTTGAGATAGCCAAGCTCCTCGCCTACCTTAACAAGATTTTCAAGGCTTCTGCCGATAACGGCTACCTTTCTGCCTCTTGCCTGAGCTACATCTATAATCTGCTGTACTCTGTGAATATTTGAAGCAAAGGTTGCAACGATAATTCTTCTGCCCTTTGCTTTTCTGAAAAGAAGCTCAAAGCTTTCGCCGACATTCTTTTCGCTCATTGTGTAGCCCGGTCTTTCCGCATTTGTCGAGTCGGAAAGCAGAGCCAAAACGCCCTTTTTTCCATACTCTGCAAAGCGAGGAAGGTCAATCATATCTCCGTCAACAGGGGTTGTATCAATCTTAAAGTCGCCCGTTTGAATAATAATTCCGGCAGGACAGCGAATAGCAAGACCCACTGCGTCGGGGATTGAATGATTAACGTGTATAAGCTCGATATTAAACGAGCCGAGCGTTATATTATCCCTAGGTTTAATCTCAACGAGCTTAACCCTGCCGAGAAGTCCGTGTTCCTCAAGCTTGCCTTTAATAAGACCGATTGTGAGTTTTGTTGCGTAAACAGGGATATTAACCTGCTTCAAAAGATATGCAAGTCCGCCGATATGGTCCTCGTGACCGTGAGTAATGATTATACCTCTTATTCTGCTTTGACAGTTTATAATATGGGTAAAATCGGGAATTACAAGGTCAACACCCGGAAGCTCTGCGGTTGGAAACGCAAGTCCGCAGTCCACGATAAACATATCGCTTTTATACTCATAAAGAGTCATATTCTTTCCGATTTCGTTCATTCCGCCCAGAAAAGAAATTCGTACCTTTTCTTTCTCCACTGGAGGAAGAGGCGCAGATTTCTTCGGTGCCTTTTTGCGGGCGTAGTAACGACGATAGGAATTCCGTTTTCCATCGGCGGTTTTCTGAGGCACCTTATTTGTATTTGCCATTAAATAAAAATCTCCTTTACATACAATTATTTTTCCGTACAGACATAGATATTATTATTTTAATTTATTGGGGCTAATATGTCAAGGAATAAAATATATTTTATCCTGCATATTGATTATTGACAGAAAGAATGATAAAATATACCAGGTGATTTAATGAAGAATGTAGAAATCTATACAGACGGCGCATGCAGCGGCAATCCGGGACCTGGAGGCTGGGGTGCGGTTTTAATATATAACGGCGTTGAAAAGCAGTTATCGGGCTCGGAAAAAGAAACAACGAACAACCGTATGGAATTGAGCGCAGTTATTACCGCCTTAAAGGCACTTAAGGAGCCTTGTTATGTTACGCTGACGACCGACAGCAAATATGTCTGCGACGCAATAAACAAGGGCTGGCTTAACTCTGTCTCTTATACACATCTGACGCTGCCGACGAAGGCTTAGGTGTA
>CAMFQI010000049.1 GCA_945980015.1 uncultured Eubacterium sp.
ATAATGATGTCTGTAAAATTTAACGCAACATACAGTAAAAGCATTGTTTCCGCTTCTGATATTAAGGATATTACACCTAAAGCAGTAAACGCAATGAGAACTCTTATGTCTGCAACAGGTGAGGGAAACGATTTTTTAGGCTGGATTAATCTTCCGAGAGATTACGACAAGGAAGAATTCTCAAGAATAAAGAAATCAGCCGAATTCATAAAAAATAATGCCGATATTCTTATCGTTATCGGTATCGGCGGTTCATATCTCGGTGCTAGAGCCGTTATTGAGGCTTGTAAGTCTGCAAATTACAATCTTCTCGCAAAGGATACGCCGCAGATTTTGTTTATCGGTAATTCAATCAGTCCGTCTTCACTCAACGATATTGTAGCCTTGTGCGAGGGTAAGGATATCTGCGTAAATGTTATTTCAAAAAGCGGTACTACAACCGAGCCTGCAATCGCCTTTAGAGTATTCAGAGAGCTTGTTAACTCAAAGTATTCACCCGAAGAAGCACAGAAGAGAATATTCTGCACTACCGATGCAAAAAAGGGCACTTTGAAGGAGCTAGCAGATAAAGAGGGCTACGAAACATTTGTTGTTCCCGATGATGTAGGAGGCAGATTCAGCGTGCTTACTGCCGTAGGACTTCTTCCAATTGCTGTTGCAGGTATTGATATTGACGCTCTTATGAATGGTGCCTTTGACGCTATGAATGAGCTTTGCAGTGAGGATATGGAGGAAAACCCATGCCTTAGATATGCTGCTGTTAGAAATTGCTTCTACAACAAGGGCAAAAAGCTTGAGTGCTTTGTTTCTTATGAGCCTGATATGGCGATGTTCAATGAATGGTTAAAGCAGTTGTTCGGCGAGAGTGAGGGTAAGGACGGAAAGGGTCTTTTCCCTGTGTCCTGTGTATTTTCAACAGATTTGCACTCGCTCGGTCAGTATATTCAGGAATCGGGTGGGAAGCTTATGTTTGAAACTGTTGTTTCGTTCAAAAACTGCCTTAACGATTATGTTATTGAAGAGCAAGAGGGAAATATTGACGGTCTTAATTTCCTTGCAGGCGAAAAAATGAGCCTTGTAAACGATAAAGCAAGACTCGGCACATTACTTGCTCATACAAACGGCGGAGTAGGAAATCTTATAGTTGAAGCTGACAAAAAAGCTGAATATGAAATAGGATATTTGATTTATTTCTTTGAAAAAGCCTGTGCAATTTCCGGCTATATTTTGGGCGTAAACCCCTTTAATCAGCCGGGTGTAGAGAAGTACAAAAAGAATATGTTTGCACTTTTAGGCAAGCCCGGTTACGAAAGTGAAAAAGAAAACCTTGAAAAACAATTAGGTTTATGATATGATGTACTAAAGAGTTATTTACCTATACGGGAGGAAATAAAAATGATTAAACTTATTATTGGCAATAAAGGCGCCGGAAAAACAAAGAAATTGATTGATCTCGTTAATTCCTGCGTAGAGAATTCGGACGGCAACATTGTTTGCATTGAGAAGGAACCGAAGCTTACATACGATGTTTCTTCAAAGGCTCGTTTGCTTGAAACCGAAACATATGCCATCAACGGACATAAGGCTTTCTTTGGCTTTCTTGCAGGCATCTGTGCAGGAAACTACGACGTTACCGATGTACTCGTAGACGCAACCTTTAAGATTGTCGGCAGAGATTACAGCAAGCTTCCTCAATTTTTCGAGATGCTTTCGGGCTTGAGCGAGGCTTCGGATGTTGATTTTTATTTCACAATCAGCTGCGACAAAGAGGAGCTTCCGGTAGAAATCTTTGATTACTGCGAAGAAATCTGACTTTATCGGACACACTCTTAACAGGGTGTGTCATTTTTTTTCGTTTTTCTATTGACAAAAAGGCTCTTAATATATATAATACTAAAAGTGCAAACTTGAGGTGAAATATATGCAGCTCGATTTTACAAATCTTTTTAATTCGTCTAGCGAAGTAATTAATGTAGATTATGTTTTTTCTGATGACGGATTTTTGTACGGCACCTATAACCCACTCAAAAACGGTGCTGTTGTAAAGGGCAAGGCCTATCAAAAGGTCGGAATTGTATATTTAGACCTCGAAGTTAATTTCGATTTTTACGGCTTGTGCGATAGATGTGCCGACGATATCGAAAAACATTTTTCCTTTGATTTGAACAAAATTATTGTTCAAAGAATGGAAAACGAAAATGACGATTATGACAATTACATAGTCGTCGAAAACAACAAGCTTGATTTAGATGAACTAATCAGCGAGGAAATTCAGTTGTTTTTGCCTGCAAAGATGCTTTGCAACGAGGATTGCAAGGGATTGTGTCAAAAATGCGGCAAAAATCTAAACCATGAAAAATGCGAATGTGCCAAAGAGATTGACCCTAGGTTAGCAGCTTTGTCGGATTTGCTTATTGAAGAGTAAACTAACTTGTTTTTTATAATAAGGAGGAATTGAAATGGCAGTACCAGCAAGAAGAACAGGTAAAGCAAGAAAGAATAAGAGACGCTCAAGCGTGTGGAAGGCAGAGGCTCCGACACTTGTAAAGTGCCCAAATTGTAAGGAGTATACAGTACCTCATAAGGTATGTGCAAACTGCGGCTTCTACAAGGGTCAAGAAGTTATCAGCAAGGACTAATTGTTGAGTATACGGCGGCTTTTATTAAGCCGCCTTTCTTGTTATTATAAACTTATTTCAAAGGAGGAAGCATTATGTCAAAGCCGGTAGTTGCGATTGTCGGACGCCCAAACGTCGGAAAATCAACACTTTTCAACAAACTTATAGGCGAACGTCTTTCCATTGTTGACGATACGCCCGGCGTTACCCGTGATCGAATTTACGGCGAGTGTGAATGGCTTAATAATAAATTCTTGCTTATTGATACCGGCGGAATTGAGCCAAAAACCGATGATGTTATTTTGTCTCAAATGAGAACTCAGGCTCAGCTTGCTATCGAAACGGCTGATGTAATTATATTTGTGACCGATTTACGTTGCGGCGTTGTGTCATCCGATTATGAGGTTGCTTCAATGCTTCAAAAGAGTAATAAGCCGATTGTTCTTTGCGTTAATAAATGCGACAGCGTCGGTGCTCCCGATCCAGAGTTTTATGAATTTTATAACCTCGGACTCGGTGATCCGTTCGGAGTTTCCGCTACTCACGGTCACGGTACAGGTGATTTACTCGACGAAGTAATAAAATATTTTCCGGATAATCAAGAAGACAGTGAGGACGATGAAGAGGTTATTAACGTTGCCGTTATCGGAAAGCCAAATGTCGGAAAATCATCACTTGTTAACCGTATAAGCGGTACAAATCGTGCTATTGTCAGCAATATTGCAGGCACAACAAGAGACACAACCGATACCTTTGTTGAAAACGAATTCGGAAAATTTAATTTTATTGATACCGCAGGACTACGCAGAAAAAGTCGTGTTAATGATAATATTGAAAAATACAGTATTATTCGTGCAAGAATGGCGGTTGAAAGAGCAAATGTCTGCGTTATTATGATTGACGCAACAGAGGGCTTTACCGAACAGGACAGTAAGGTTGCGGGAATTGCACTTGAACAGGGCAAGGCTTGTATTATTGCCGTGAATAAATGGGACGCACTTGAAAAAGATGGAAATACAATGAAGGAGTTTAGAGATAAGCTAGCCGTTGATTTTTCATTTATGAGCTACGCTCCTGTATTGTTTATATCCGCAAAAACAGGACAGAGAATTGATAAGCTTTTTGAAAAAATAGTATATGTTCATTCTCAAAATTCTATGCGTATTTCTACAGGTAAGCTTAATGAGGTTTTGGGTATTGCAACCGCAAGAGTTCAACCGCCGACCGATAAAGGTAAGCGCCTTAAGATTTATTATATGACTCAGGCATCTACAAGACCGCCAACATTTGTTTTTTTTGTTAACAATAAGGAATTGTTTCATTTTTCGTATCAACGTTATCTCGAAAATCAAATCAGGGATATTTTTGGCTTAGAGGGTACTCCTGTCAGATTTTTAATCAGAGAGAGAAACGAGGGCAAAAAATGATAATTATTAAGCTTGTAATTGTTGCGATAATTTCTTATCTTTTGGGCAGCTGTAATTTTGGTGTTATTATCTCAAAATCACTGAAAAAAGAGGATATTCGTGAAAGCGGCTCAGGAAATGCAGGAACCACAAATATGATGAGAACCTACGGCAAAACTCTCGGTATACTGACTATCATTGGTGATATTGCAAAGGTTTTTGTTGCTATTTGGATTGCGTTCAAAATTATGAGCGTTGAAGAAATAAAAATGATTTTCGACAGAATTTCAGATAATCCTCAATGCGTGCTTAAATCCTTTGCAGGACTTTTTGCCGTTGCA
Organism: uncultured Eubacterium sp.; assembly: GCA_945980015.1. Taxonomy (GTDB): domain Bacteria; phylum Bacillota; class Clostridia; order Oscillospirales; family Acutalibacteraceae; genus Eubacterium_R. The sequence goes on from CAMFQI010000049.1 coordinate 4,366, forward strand.
GGTCATATTTTTCCTTGCTTTTTCAAATTTAAGGGCGGAAAGGGAGTCGCAACAAGCGGCGGTATGGTAATTATGATTGATTGGCGAATTGCGTTGATACTTTTTGCAATTTTTGTTTTGACAATCTTAATTACGAGGTATGTTAGTCTTGGCTCAATTATTATGGCAGTGCTATATCCCGTATTTATGGGCGTTTTCTACAAGGATTTAGGTCTTGTTATTATTTCGCTTGTGTTTACCGTAATTGTTGTTACGGCTCACAGAGAGAATATTAAAAAGTTGATTAATCATACTGAAAATAAAATAGGAAGTAAAAAACAAAAAGAGTAGAAATTTCTGCTCTTTTTTTTCTAAAAAAAATAAACCGTCCAAACGAACGGTTTTATCTTTTGTAATTAAATTACGCTCTTTCTACCTTACCTGAACGAAGGCATCTTGTGCAAACATATACTCTCTTTGGAGAGCCGTTAACTACTGCCTTTACTCTCTTGATGTTAGGCTTCCAGGTTCTGTTTGATCTTCTGTGTGAGTGCGATACCTTGATACCGAATGACATTTCCTTGCCACAGTATTCACATTTAGCCATTTGCGAACACCTCCTTAAAAATTTACAACGCATATATATTAACAGAAAGTTTCACAAAATGCAAGCATTTTTTTAAGTTTTTTCAAAACTGTGTAATTTATAGTACAAAATAATATATTTTCTTGATTTTATGCCCTATATTTAGTATAATATATAAGAAATTATCAAATACGGAGGACACTCTAATGGCTGATAAAAAAGCAAATGACAAAAAGGCGGCGCTTGATTCTGCCTTAAAGCAGATTGAAAAGCAATTCGGCGCAGGCGCAGTTATGCGTTTGGGCGAAAATACACATTTGAAGGTTGACGCTATTTCGACCGGCTCGCTGACACTTGATTTAGCAACAGGTATAGGCGGCTTACCGAGAGGAAGAATTATTGAAATATACGGTCCCGAATCATCAGGTAAAACAACTCTTGCACTTCACTGTGTTGCCGAGGCTCAGAAGCAGGGTGGTGAGGCTGCGTTTATTGACGCCGAGCACGCTCTTGACCCTACTTATGCAAAGGCACTCGGAGTTGATGTTGATTCTCTTTTGGTTGCTCAACCCGATAACGGTGAGCAGGCGCTTGAAATAACGGAACAGCTTGTTAGAAGCGGCGCTATTGATATCATTGTTGTTGACTCTGTTGCGGCTCTTGTTCCGAGAAGTGAGATGGAGGGCGATATGGGTGACTCTCATGTCGGCTTGCATGCTCGTCTTATGTCGCAGGCATTACGCAAGCTCACAGGCGCAATTAACAAGTCGAATTGTATTATAATCTTCATTAATCAGCTTCGTGAAAAGGTCGGCGTTATTTACGGCAATCCCGAGGTTACAACAGGCGGTAGGGCACTCAAGTTCTATTCGTCAATGAGAATTGACGTCAGAAAGGTTGAGCAGCTTAAGGCAACGGGTAATGAATTTATAGGCTCACGAACGAGAGCTAAGATTGTAAAGAATAAAGTTGCACCACCGTTTAAGCAGGCTGAATTTGATATTCTTTACGGAACAGGTATCGACAAAATCGGTGAAATTGCCGACCTGTCGGTAACACTCGGTATTGTTAACAAGAGCGGCTCGTGGTTTACATACGGTGAAAATAGATTTCAGGGTAAGGACAAGCTCAAGGAATTAATAAAGAATAATCCCGACATTCAAAAGGAGCTTGAAAAACAAATTGTTGACGCTCTTGCAAAAACAAATGCTCCGCAGGAAATAACAAAAAATGAAGAAGCTGAGGAAAAGCCTGTTGTTACTCAAACAAGGGCTGCCGCAAGAGCAAAGCTGGATATTGCTATTGACGACGAAGACTGATGATTATTACTCATTCAAAGGGCAGAGGTAAAAAAATTCATATTCTTATCGACGGTGAATACCAAATCACAACAGATATTGATTTTTGGGCGGAAAATTTTTATAAGGACGGCGAAGATATTTCCGAAGAAGAATGGAAAAATCTTACCGACAAAATTTATTATAAAAAAGCTGTTGATAAGTGTTATGATTTACTGTCGAGACGTGACCATTCCGTAAAGGAGCTTAAAGCAAAGCTTCTCAGAACGGTTGATGAGGAAAACGCCGACAAGGCTATTCAAAGGATGCTGGATTATGGCTATCTTGATGATGAAAAATATGCCCTAAATCTTGTCAGTTATTTGAGTAAAACAAAAAATATGTCTTACGCCTTCATAAAGCAGGAGCTTTATAAAAGAGGAATATCAAGTGATATCATTTCATACGTTTTGGAAGATATAGAAATTGATAATGTGTCTTCGATTGTTTCTCTTTTACGTTCTAAGTATTCTTCAAGGCTTTCTGCAGATGACGGTGAAAAAAAGGTTGTAGCAGCACTAATGAGGAAGGGATTTTCATATTCGGACATAAGAAATGCTTTTGAACGAATTGAAAATGATGAATTTAATGAATAACGCATATAAGGTCGGTATGATTTCACTCGGTTGTCCGAAAAATCAGGTTGACGGTGAAATGCTTTTATCAAAGCTGAAAAATGCAGGATATGAGATAGTGAATAAAATTGAACAAGCCGATGTTATGATAGTTAATACCTGCGGCTTTATAGAACAGGCAAAGCAGGAGGCTATTGACACTATATTAGAAGTTGCCGAGTACAAAGAGGCAGGAATTATCAGTGCAATTGTTGTTACAGGTTGTCTCGCAGAGAGATATCAAGACGAGATTATCAAGGAAATGCCGGAGGTTGACGCAGTTGTCGGAATCGGGGCTAATGCAGATATTGTAAAAATCTGTGATAAGGCTCTGTGCGGGGTTATAAGCTCGTTTTTCCCTAACAAGTGCTATCTTCCTTTAGAGGGTGAAAGATTGCTTTCTACACCGTCTCATTGGGCGTATTTGAAAATTGCCGAGGGCTGTGATAACAAATGCTCATATTGTGCTATTCCCGGAATTAGAGGAGGCTTTCGCTCAAGAACGATTGAAAGCATTGTCGAGGAAGCAAAAACGCTTGCCGATAGGGGAGTTAAGGAAATAATTCTTGTCGCACAGGACACAACAAAGTACGGTCAGGATATTTACGGTGAGTATTCTCTTGATAAGCTTTTG
>CAMFQI010000050.1 GCA_945980015.1 uncultured Eubacterium sp.
GTACTGATGTGTATGTTGCACATTATGAGGGAGGGTATAAGGATACCTTTAGCGGAACTTCTGCATCAGCTCCCTTTGTATGTGCTGCCGCTTCGTATGTCTTAATGCAAAACAATAGTTTAAATTTTGATGAGGTTAAAGAAAAGCTACAAAAAGCTTGTATTCCTATTCAGGAAACAAATAGCAAAAAATGGTCCGGTGCCGGTTTAATTAATTTTTATAATCTAATTGAAAACGAGGAATATGTTAGCCCGGTATCGTTTAATTATGAAAGCGGTGATTATACAGAGGATATTAGCCTCGAGATGAATTGCCCTGACAGTAATACAAAAATATATTACACTACCGACAACACTATTCCCAGTAAAACTAATGGTACGGAATATACAAAGCCGATAACAATTTCAAAATTCACTCGTATTATTGCCGTTGCTTATGATAATACATATAAGGTTATTACCTCTAAAAACAAACACCACAGTACATATAACACCTGCGAGTTCAGAATTATAAAGAATGCAAGTGAAAGTGATTTTGAAATAAATGAAAAGGGAGTAATCACAGCATATAACGGTAGTAACATGGCAATAGTTGTTCCTGAAACCATAAATGGAATTACTCCCACAGAAATTGGTGAAGGTTGCTTTGAGAACAGCGAAATTATATATGTAGAACTTCCTGATTCTATAACACTTTTGGGTAAAAATGCTTTTGAAAACAGCAAGATAGAATATATTTCTGCAAAGGGTGTTAATTCTATTGGTTCGTATTGCTTTAGTTATTGTACTAACTTAGCTTATGAATATTTGCCTAATGCCAAAAGAATTTATGACTATGCATTTCAATCTTGCGGCTTGTTAACTGATTTTTCATTTAGAGAATCTGTTGAAAGTTTAAGTTTTGGCTGCCTTAGAAATACAGGTTTGTCTTCAGCTGAATTTCCTAATGTAATTAGTCAGGAGAGTGCATTTGATTCTACTCCGATAACAAAGGCGTCGCTACCGAAAATTAAAAATCTTATAGGTGGATTTAATAATTGCTATTATTTAAGTGAGGTTGAAATTCCAAATGTATTTTGGATTGAGGATGCTCCTTTTGCACATTGCTATTCTTTAACAGAACAGCTGGATTTTTCGAAAATTGAATATGTATGGAATGATGGCTTTATGAATTCCTGCTTTAATAAAATAGATTTACCAAATTGTATTCAGGTAGCGGATGGTGCATTTTATAACTCCAGAGCAGTTACAATAAATCTTCCGGCTTGTAAGTCAGTATGCAGTAGCTTTGGTGAGAATTTATTTATCGACGGTATGTCACCACTTCAAAATGTATATATGCCCAATGTAGAAACAATTACTGCTGGTACTTCAAGCAGAGTGTTTATAAATTGCTTTGAGCTAAAGGGTATTTATCTTCCGAAAGTAGATGAACTACCAACCTTTGAAGTTACCGAGAGAGGTATGAAGATTTATAATACGGAGCCTAAAACCGAGGCAAAATTAGAGTATATTTACACTCCTCGTGCAACAAAGCTTAATAGCTATTACTGCGATTTAAGTGTGTTTGAAAATTTAAAATTTGTTTATGCTCCGAATTTAACCTATTTGGATTTTAATGTAACGTTTCCAAGCAACGATGGTTGCACCTTCTTTTTCTCATCAAAGCTAACTGAATTTTCTGTTCATAAAGATGCAAGATATAACATTATTGCGGAAAGTGGTTCGGTTGCTGAAAAATGGGCAACAACTACCGATTATTCATATCAAATTATGAGTAATTTTATCCCGTCGGAATCAATTTCCTGTAATGGTTTTGATGATAATGATTTTATTTATACCTCAACAAACGGTGATGAAATTAAATTTCCCATTTGGCTGGTTGAAAATATGTGGCACGACTATCTGCCTATCAATGAACATCCCGATTATATGACTCATGGATATATATTTGATGTTGTTAATGATGACTTTATCAATGCCAAAGATTTTGCCAAAATCCATCATTTATCAAAATATGGTTGGTAACAGCTTCGCTGTTTATCATATAGGGTAGCAAGAAAAAGGAACTGACAGGTTTAGACTTGTCAGTTCCTTTTTCTTGCTAATAATTGAACATAGATATAGATAATAATATTGCTTATACCTATACAAAGAAACTTAATAAATGAAAAGTGAACGATAATTTTGATTGCTCACTTTTCTATTTTTTTGTGACTTATATCGTTACAGGTATAACCTTAGTGGTCAAACCACATACAAAAATGTATGCGGTTTGACAATATACTTATTTACTCTTTATACTCTTAATCCCCAAAAATATGGCTTTTGTGAAAAAAACAGTTAATAATTAACAAAAAATTCATAAATTTAGCTTTTTGCCGTTTTCCCAACCCCAAGCAAAGCCTTTGAAATCTTCAACCCAACTTTCGAGGGATTGTACCTTTACTGTGCCGGAAAGATTGTGTATAACCTGACCGTTTCCGATATAGATACCCACATGACCATAAGGGTTAGATGCATAACCGTAAACCGTGGCTCCCACAGGTATATTGCTCCAATCACTTGATACTGCCCACATATCAGCGGCGCATAACGCACAATGAGCCGAGCCTCGTGAGCCTGTAACAGCTTGGTACACATCAGCAACCCAAGCCTGACAGTAGCCGGAGCCTGCCGAAATACCGTAGCTTTGATAATTAGTCGCAACGGCTACGATTTTCTTTTGAGTATCGTTTACCGTTTCATCATCAAAATCTATTGAGCCAATATCAATTTTACTTGTGTTGTTACCAACATTGAATATGATTGACGCCCATAGCCTATCGTTCTTTTCGCTCATAAGCTCGTCAAGGTATTTATTTTGCTCATCATCAAAGTAATACTGACTTGCTATTTCACTTGCCGTTTTGCCTAATATGATGATTGTTAATACCTTAATTTTTGTTTTGACAACGGTTATAATTTCGTTACCGTGTTCGTCGGTAGATTTTACTTCCTCTGTTTTGGTGCGTTCCTCCGATTTGGTATCAATAATGTTCATATCCCAAAAGATATTCAGCAGTATTGATTTCTTGCTTTCGTCAATGGTTGCTATCTCCATAGGGTTATCCTTATCGGTAGTAACCTTGACCGCATATACTGCGAGAATATCTTTCCAATTCGCCTTGATGCCGTTTATCTCAACCTCGTCATAATTTCCTTGTGACTTGATTTCATCAATTTTCGAGTCATATTCATTATTGATTTCCTGAATTACGCTTGAGATATTCATTCCAGTTTTCGATGTTTCTGTTGAAAAGAATATACCGTAAAACGAGCTTGCAAGAGCCGCAAAAAGACACAAAAGAATAATTACCACAACAGATACCCAACCGCCTGCAATAACGGCAGATACAAGGCTTTTAGCCGCCGTATATGCCACTTTAAGTGCTTTGCTCAAGAACTTAATAAGAAGTTGAACAAATCTTTTTGTTTCCTTTGCAGTTTGCTTTAACCGTTCTGCTGCCTTGCGTGATTTTTCAGCCGTTTTAGTTACTGCAATAGCATTTGTTTGAGCTGATTTCTTAACCGCTTTTGCAGAGGCTTTTTCTATTGCTTTTTTTGATGCCCTTTGTGTTGCCTTAACGGTTTGTGCGTTTCCTGTTTTAATGGTGTTATTAGCCTGCTTTGGCGGATTTTTTACAGGAGGTTTCGGTGTTTCTGCTTGCGAGCTGAAGGTAACATCTGCATTGACAGTATTTTGCGTTTCCTTAACTGTGCGTTCTGCCTGCTGTGCTTTCCTGCGAGCCTTAACATCTTCAAGCGTCATTTTTGCGGTTTCAGTATTTTTCTTTGTTTCTGCAACACTTTTTCTGCCCTTGCGGTTAAATTCATAGACGGCGTAATCTGCGCCGTCTTTTGCTTTTCCCTGCACCTTTTCAACTGCGTACTGTTCAGGAGAGTTTGAATTAGTTTGCTCGGTGGCATTATTGATTTTTTCTTTTGTACGAACACCGACATCTTTTATTTTTTCATTGACAATACCTATATTCTCCGAGGTCTTAATAACGGTTTCAGCCGTTTGCTTAATCTTTATGTTTGACATAAAACCACCTCATCAATCAACGAGCTTTGCCACTACAACAAATCTTCCGTTGTCCTGTGAATATTCACAAGTTGATAAGGTAATGAGCTTATCCCCGTATTCTGCATCAATGCCTGTGTCATAAAGAGATAGAGCCTTGCACTTTTCAATATAGGCTTTGTATTCTTCTTCTGTGCTTGCATTTACGAAGTTATAATATTCAAAACTGTTGCTTTCGTAGGCCACAGTTTTGAAAACGGCAATAACCTCATACTCTCTATGCTCTAAAACTGTATCTATGATAATGTTTTTATGCTTTTCATAGAAATGTTTACTCTTGTAATTAGTTAGCTCGTTAAACATTGATTTGTTTTGCATATTGTGTCCGTAGATTACAATATTGTCAGATTGCATATCGCAATCCTCCTGCATATATGGAACACCGAAACGGGAGTATTCCTTGTTGAAATTGTGATTTAGATAATAGTTAGGATTGTCTTTTGAACGCATTACAGGATAGTTGATGTTTGTCCCATCTATCTTTATCCAAGCCATAAAATCACTGTTTTGCTTATATAAATCCGAGTATATACCAAGAGAGTATATATCGTTGGAGTTATCGTCAACAATGTCCTGTATTTCTTCAAAATCGTTCATCTGTTTTTTATCCTCAATATTTTGAGTGAGTAAAAAATATGTGCTGACCGCAAAAATTGCAGTCAGCATGATAAGGGCAAAAACGCATAATTTCTTTTTCATTTCTTCTACCTCCTGAGAAAAACCGAGTGAGGCTGTTAAGCCTCACCCGGTTTAGTGGTCATTAATTTGTAAAGCTCTGTGTTTTTAGGGAACTCGTTAGCATACGGCACAAAATGTCCGCCGATTTTCATTAAGCCGTGTCCTGCCTGAACATTTGTAAAGAACTCTGTTTGATTATCCGAAATGTTAAGGAGCTTTGAAAGGTCAAGCCTATCACTTCCGTTTTGATTAAGCATAACGGTAAATTCGGAGTTTGCAAGCATCGTTCTTGCCGTGTTGCTTTGGAGCATATCTCCAACATTCTGCGTAATGCCTGTTGCGAAGGCTCCGTACTTTCTAACTCGTTTCCATACTCTGTAAAGGAAATCAGCCGTATATTTCTGTGCAAAAAGCAGATAAATTTCATCAATAAAAATGTATGTTGTTCTGCCCTTTGTCCTGTTAGATGTAATTCGGTTGAGAATATTATCAAGCACTACAAGCATACCGACAGGAAGCAGCTGCTCTCCGAGGTCAAGAATATCATAACAGATAAGGCGGTTGTTAATATCAACATTGGTCGGTTGAGCAAATGTATTAAGTGAGCCGTCTGTGAAAAGCTCAAGAGCAAGAGCAAGCTCCTGTGCTTCTGTTTCAGGTTGATTTAATAATTCCTCTCTAAAATCCTTTAATGTCGGTGGTGTAATCTTATACCCACTCTTAATGTAATTTGCATAAACATTGCGGCAACAGCGGTCAATGATAGACTTATCTTTTGGTCCGACGGTGCCGCCGATAAGTTGTTCGCAAAGCGACATAATGAATTCGGATTTTGTGGCAATAGGGTTTTTGTCGTCCTCATAGTTTTTGTTCATATCCATTGCATTGATATGATTTTCGGAATTTGAGGAAATATTGACAACCTCGCCACCAAGAGCATTAACAAGTAAGTTGTACTCTCGTTCAGGATCGATTATTAGCACGTCAGCATTAGGATTAGCAAGTATAATTGAGGTTGCGTCCTCCTTAACAAAGAATGATTTACCGCCTCCGGAAACACCAAGAACAATACAGTTACCATTGAGCAGTTGGTTACGATTAACGAAAATCATATTACCGCTTATTGTGTTCTGTCCGTAATATGTTCCGTGAGTGTGTCTTACTTCCTGAGCGTTAAATGGCATAAATGCCGCAAGTGATTCGGTAGTTAAAGTTCTAAAACAGTTAATGCGTCTAACACCAAACGGCAAAACCGTATTAAGTCCGTCAAGCTGCTGATAACGGAGTATAGCAAACTGTGCCGTACTGCCGTTTGATACCATTGAAAATACGGTGTCGGTAACATTGTCAAGCTCCTGCTTTGTGTCGGCGGTAATTACCATAGTGATTAAGGTACTGTAAAGTCTTTGGTCACGGTTTCGCATATCGTTTTTGACTTCAAGAATTTCAGCCTCACGCTGTTCAAGGTCATAGTTTGTAGCACCGTAATTTTGATTTTGTACCTGTTTTCTGTTGTAGTTTGCCTTTTCAGTTTGAATACCGAGTAACACCTTGTCAACCTCTTTGGTAGCCTCGTCCGTAGGTGTAGGAAGGAAATCAACGGAAAGCATAAGATTTCTGTTGATTGATGTCAGCTCTGCGATTGTATCATCACTTACAAATGTTCCGTAATTGCGTAGGAAAACCACTCTGCAATACTTGTCATTGATTTTCATATAATCGTTTTCAAAATCCATTGAATCAGGGCAGATATAGTCCCTAATATCACAGCCTTGATTTTGGAGCAGTTCAATGTCAAGGTTGTAGTTTTGTTCATCTCCTGAACGGTAGAAATTGTGCAAAATACGCAATCTTTCCTCTGCATTAACGGGCAGGCATTTACTGTCAATTCTTGAAAGCCTTGCAGTAAGGTCATTGCCTATACGATTGAAAAATGCTCTTGCGTCATCAATACTCTTTTTACTTACTGTTACAGTAAAGTATTTATCCTGCACTATGCAGTTTGATAAAGCAGCTTTGTCAAGGAGCATATCGTTGTACTCCTTGCGGTAGTTATCAAGTCCGTCATATTCGTATCGAAGAAGAATAGATTTCTCAAATTCTGCTCTGTCAAGCTGATGATTGTTAATCGTCAGCTTAACGGTAACACCTGCACCGAAGGAATTTATAACCGCCCAATAGCCTTTCATAAGTTCCTGCTTATCCTCATCACTTGCGATATTGTAGTTAATATCGGTAAACTTAAATGTTTTTGAATACAGATTATTACCCACAAGAAAAATGCCGTCTTTATAGACGGCTTTGATAGGGATAACATCTTGTATTGATTTAGGAATAACGAATTTTTCCTTTTCGTTTTTCCTCATTTTTTTAAGACTTTTCATTATTCTTAAAAACCTCTCTTTCCTTTTTCTTGATTGCGTCCTTGCTTTCCCTGCGTAGTCTATCCTCTGCCTTAAAGACAAGCCGTTTAGGCATTAAAATCTCCGATTTCAGCCACGCCCATATAAACTGCTCGGCAGTCATACCATTGTAGGTAACAAAACCAAGGACGGCAAAGGGAGCAGCAAGGATTATGCAAAGCCAAGACAATGTTTCCATACTCAAATACGGTTTGAGTAAAAAATATGAGCCAACTGCTACTCCTACTGCTCCGGCAGAGAAAACAAGTTGCCTCATATTAAGTCCAAAATATATTGTTTCGCTGTAAT
>CAMFQI010000051.1 GCA_945980015.1 uncultured Eubacterium sp.
ATTTTATCATCAGGAATTGTATGTATATAGTTGTCCGTTTTCTTGTTTTTAGAAATTGATTTTAAGACAGTTTTTATAATGATTACAAAAATTGAGGCTATTACAAGATTTATAAGAATTTCAATGATGAAATTTGAAACGGAATATGTAGATAAAACAAAAACTCCATAAACGTCAAAGAAAAGTTTTAATCCAATCAAATACACGCCTGTATTTATCAATGGACAAATTATTCCTGCTACTATTGTTGCTATACTATAATGTATTTTATCAAGAATTTTATAAAACAAACCTGAAAGTACACCTGCTAATATGCCCCTTGATAATATTGTAATAATTGCTCCAAAAGTATTTATAGACTGCCAATAATCGAATCGACCACTTGTAAAAAATGCAATTAATTGTGTAACTCCAAAGACTAAACCTAACCATGTACCAGAAGCCGTTCCGCAAAGAGTGGCTCCTATTATAATTGGTATACAAACGAAGGATATCGTATAATCCCCGAAAGACATATTGCCAAATAATCCTAGTATTACGACAAGTATCGTTAGCAAGAATGTGCCAAAATTTTAAGCACGATACTTAATGTTTTTTCGTTGTTTTTCATTTTATAATAACTCCTTTTTCTTTGTGTCAAATTCTTCTTGTGTAATAACACCTGAATCTAATAGTTGCTTATATTTCTTTATTTCCTCAATATTGTTTGAATCTTTTGAAACAATACTACCGTTCATTTCTATTGATTCATTAAAGAGATTAAAATTAAATTGCCTTGTTTTCTCTGTTATTGAAAACCAATCAATAATTGTCAAAATGCCAAAACAACCACCTGTCAATAGCTTTAGTACTCCCATACCTGTATCACCAAGCATAAAACGATCAATACCAAGTCCTCCCAACAATAATGATACTATAAGCATTGTTGTTGGATCTTTGTAATTTGCAGATGAAACTATCATCAATTTTTCATCATCAAGTGATTTTAGTTTTTCGGTAATCGCTGGAACTTGAGTTGCATCAAAATTCTTTTGATTACCCATCATAAACATTTGGATCTTTTCTTGTGTCATAATAATTCTCCTTTGAAATAAAAAATGCGTACAGCCGAAGCTATACGCATAAAAAACACATGGCTCCAACTGTCGCCAAACAATTCACAATACTTACCAAAGGATAGTATGCAAAATAGAGCATGTATTTTTATCAAAAGATAAAAAACATACTTATCCCATAATGGTAAGATATTAAATTGTGAATTATTTGGCAACTCTATTTTATCATACTATATTGTAATTTGCAAGAAAATAATTAATTATTGCAAATAGCACTCTCGGACGCTAATTGCTAACAAATTGTGAATTTTAGGAAAAAGTGAGAAAAAAGTGTTGACAAAACATAATTTTGGATATACTATATAAACAGAGTTAGCACTCACAAGTATAGAGTGCTAATAACCGAGAGAGGAGGATATGAATGATCGGCAACAGACAAAGCGACATTTTAGGCTTGATTATTAATCATTATATTCAAACCGGCGAGCCTATGGGTTCAAAAACACTTTGTGCGCTTCTGCCTTATTCAGTTTCCTCGGCTACTATCCGAAATGAAATGGCGTCTCTCGGTGAGCTTGGCTTTCTAAAGCAGCTTCACACATCGGGCGGAAGAGTTCCGACAAAGGCGTCTTACAGATATTATGTTGATAATCTCGTAAGACCCATCGGCATTGCGCAGTACGAAAAGCACAGAATCGACGAGGTGCTCAGCGTAAATGCCTCCGACCCCGAAAGACTTTTGGCAGACGCCTCAAGACTGCTCAGCGAAATGACGGGCTGCGCTTCGTTTTATAGCACCGTTAAGGACGAATACGATTGTCTTCAGGGCGTTGACCTTATTCCTGCCGGTAATCACAAGGCAATGATTGTTATGCTCACTGTCGGCGGAAAAATAAAGTCCTCGGTTATTCATACTCCGTGTGTGATTGACGACGGCTTTCGCAGATTGTTTTATATAATCGCAAAGGAATTTTTCATAGGTTGTGCGCTTAACGAAATTAATATGTCGCTCATTCAATCTACTGCTCCTGTGCTTGCTGACAGAATGTTTGATATGATTCCGATATTAAGCTCATTGTGTTCGCTTTGTAACGAGGCGTCACAGGGAACGCTGAATATTGAGGGGCAGATTAATCTTCTTAATCAAAGTGAGCTTGGCAACAGTGTATACAATCTTCTTGCCCTGCTTGCCGAAAAGAAAAAACTTGAAAAGCTGCTCAGCGAATTCGCAAAAAGCAATATGGAATCTGCTTTGTTTTTGGGTGACGAAAACCCTGTTTATGAGCTGAAAAACACGGCGATGTCGGTTACGAAATTCAGGTATTATGACGATCAGCTTGCAACACTCGGTATCATCGGTTCATTGAGAATTGATTACAGCACTATTCTTCCGAGAATAGAATATATAACAAAAGCCTGCTCGAAGCTACTAAAGGAGGGTGGAATACAATATGAGTAAAGAAGAAAAGAAAAAAGCAGTTGACGAAGAAATAAATGAGGCTGAACAGACGACAGAGGAGTCTATCGAAGAAAAGGTCGAGGAAAAAAAAGAGCCGACCTTGGAGGATCAGCTTGCAGATATGAAAAAGCAGCTTGCTTATACGGCGGCTGAATATGCAAATTTCCGTGCAAGAAGCGCAAAGGAAAAGGAAGCAACCTATTCTAATGCAAAGGGTAATGTGGTAAGCGAGATTTTACCTGTTATCGACAATTTAGAGCGTGCACTCGGACAGGAGGGCGAGGATTTTGAAGCACTTAAAAAGGGCGTTCAAATGACTATGGATCAGCTTGGTGCGGCTCTTACGAAGCTTGGCGTAGAGGCCTACGGCGAAAGCGGAGACAGCTTTGACCCGAATTTTCACAATGCAGTAATGCATATTGAGGATGAACAGTTCGGCGACAGCGTAATAGTCGAGGTTTTCCAAAAAGGCTATAAAATAAATGACAGAGTTATCAGACCGGCTATGGTAAAAACGGCAAACTGATAGCAACAAACTAAAAAACTAACAAAGGAGATAATTATTATGGGAAAAATTATTGGTATTGACTTAGGTACAACTAACAGCTGTGTATCGGTTATCGAGGGCGGTGAGCCTGTTGTAATCACAAACGCAGAGGGTGCAAGAACAACTCCGTCAGTTGTTGCATTCACAAAGGACGGCGAGAGAATGGTCGGCGCAGTTGCAAAGCGTCAGGCTATTACAAACCCCGACAAGACAATCTCATCAATCAAGCGTCATATGGGCTCCGATTACAAGGTAAATATTGACGGCAAGAACTACACTCCGCAGGAGATTTCGTCTATCATTCTTCAAAAGCTTAAGGGTGATGCAGAAGCATATCTCGGCCAGCCTGTAACAGAAGCAGTTATTACTGTTCCTGCTTATTTCACAGACTCACAGCGTCAGGCAACAAAGGACGCCGGTAAGATTGCAGGTCTTGATGTAAAGAGAATTATCAACGAGCCGACTGCCGCTGCACTTGCATTCGGTATCGACAAGGAAGACGACCAAAAGGTTATGGTATACGACCTCGGCGGCGGTACCTTCGACGTATCTATCATTGAAATGGGCGACGGCGTTCAGGAGGTTCTTGCAACTGCAGGTAACAACAGACTTGGCGGCGACGACTTTGATAAGAAGATTATGGATTGGCTCATAGCTGACTTCAAGGCTCAAAACGGTATTGACCTTTCGGGCGACAAGATGGCTATGCAGAGAGTTAAGGAAGCGGCTGAAAAGGCAAAGATTGACCTTTCCGGTATGACAACCGCTCAAATCAGCCTTCCGTTCATTACGGCAGACGCAACAGGTCCTAAGCACCTTGAAGCAACTCTTACAAGAGCGAAGTTTAACGAAATGACAGCCGACCTTGTAGAAGCTACTATGGGTCCTGTTCGTCAGGCAATGAAGGATTCGGGTCTTTCAATGGCTGAAATCGACAAGGTACTTCTTGTAGGCGGTTCAACACGTATTCCGGCAGTTCAGGAGGCTATCAAGAAATTCTCCGGCAAGGAGCCTTTCAAGGGCATTAATCCTGACGAATGTGTTGCAATGGGTGCCGCAATTCAGGGCGGTGTTCTCAACAACGATGTTGACGGTCTTGTACTTCTCGACGTTGCTCCGCTTTCACTCGGTATCGAGACAATGGGCGGCGTAAACACAATTATCATCGAGCGTAACACAACTATTCCTACAAAGAAGTCGCAGATTTTCTCAACTGCCGCTGATAACCAAACCTCTGTTGAGGTTCACGTTCTCCAGGGTGAGAGAGAATTTGCAAAGGATAACAAGACTCTCGGTATGTTCCATCTTGACGGTATTATGCCTGCAAGAAGAGGTGTTCCTCAGATTGAAGTAACCTTTGATATTGACGAAAATGGTATTGTTCACGTTAGCGCAAAGGATCTCGGCACAGGCAAGGAACAGCACATTTCTATCACAGCTTCCTCAAATATGTCCAAGGAGGATATTGAAAAGGCAGTTCGTGAGGCTGAGCAGTTCGCAGAAGAAGACAAGAAAAAGAGAGAAGCAGTTGACCTCAGAAACAATGCAGACCAAATGGTTTACCAGACCGAAAAAATGCTTAACGAGGACGCTGACAAGTTCTCTGCCGATGACAAGTCGGCTCTTGAAACAAAGGTAAACGCTCTTAAAGAAGCATTAAAGGGCGAGAATATCGAGGCTATCAAGTCTGCACAGGAGGATTTGACAAACAAGTTCTACGAGGTGTCTCAAAAGATTTATGAGGCGGCTCAGGCTGCACAGCAGGCACAGGGCGGCGCACAGGCAGGTCCGCAGGACGCAGGTGCACAAGGCGGCAATGCAGGTTATACAGACGCTGACTACACCGAGGTAGACGATAACTAATAGCAAAAGCGTATGGCAGGCAAATTGAGGGCGGCTGGAATTAGTCGCCCGTTTGCTTGAATTTGCGACAATAATTATAGGAGTTCTTTATGGCAGAACAAAAACGAGATTATTACGAGGTCTTGGGGGTGAACAAAAACGCCACCAATGACGAGATAAAAAAAGCGTTTAGAAAAGCGGCGAAGCAGTATCATCCCGATTTGAACAAGGATGATCCTACCGCCGCAGAAAAATTCAAGGAATGTAACGAGGCGTATTCCGTTTTGTCCGATGCCGATAAGCGCAGAAAGTATGACCAGTTCGGATTTGCAGGAGTAGACCCGAGCTATGCGGCAGGTCAGGGCGGCGGATATGGCGGCGGTGGCTTCGGCTTTGACGGTGATATTGACCTTGGCGATATTTTCTCAAGCTTTTTCGGAGGCGGCTTCGGTGGAGGCGGTTCACGTAATCCAAATGCACCGCAGAGAGGCAGAGATATCCAAACCACCGTCAATATTTCATTCGAGGAAGCGGCAAAGGGCTGTAAGAAGAGTGTTGAGGTTTCCAAGGTTGAGGATTGCTCGCAGTGTCACGGCACAGGTGCGGCAGAGGGAACAAGCCCGAAAACCTGTTCTCAATGCGGCGGCTCGGGATATATCACCGTTCAGCAGGGAAGCGGATTTTTCCAGGTTAATACAACACGTCCGTGTCCAAATTGTAACGGAAGCGGCAAGATTATTGAAAAGCCGTGTAGTAAATGCGGCGGCAGAGGAAAGGTTCGCAAAAAGTCAAAGATTGATATTACAATTCCTGCCGGTATTGATAACGGTCAGGTTGTAACGGCAAGAGGCCTTGGAGACGCAGGATTAAACGGCGGTCCTGCCGGCGATTTGAGAGTTGGCGTAACTGTTAACGCTCACAAAGATTTTGTGCGTGACGGCTACGATATTCATTACGAAAAGCACATAAGCATTGTTGAAGCGTGTCTCGGCGTTAAGGTGCGCATTCCTACTCTTGACGGCGATGTTGAATATCACGTTCCTGCAGGAACACAGCCAAATGAGGTCTTCAGACTGAAGGGCAAGGGTATTCAAAGACTTAACAGTATTGCAAAGGGCGATCTTTTCGTTCATATTGTTGTTGACATTCCGAGAGAGCTTACAAATGAACAGAAAAATCTTTTGAAGCAATTTGATAAAAGCTATGTTCCCAACACTTCGGGCAAAGAGGGATTTTTCGATAAGTTCAAGAAAAAATAAAATAACATAAAAAAATAAAAAGAACCGTATGACTTGCATAACGCAAATCATACGGCTTTTTTTATTCGTCTAATAAATTGTTTTCACGAAGCATATTGATGAATTTTTCAACGTCGTTTTTGACGGTCTGTTCGTCAATATCGTATTCGTCGCAAACCTTTTTTACAACCTCGTTTGGTGTTGTCTCTTCTTTAAGACATTCCCAAAAGAAAGCGCCGCTTTCGTTGAGAGTAATCATTCCGTTGAAAATATCGCCTGCCTTCCCGACGGGAACAACAATATTTGAGCCTGCGATATTACGCATTGAAAAGCCTTTTTTTATTTTCATCAGCCTTTAAGTCCTCTCTCCTGACGGTCCATATCCTCGACTACTATATCAAAGATTTCGCCGAGCGTACTGCAATATTCCAAAACCTTCCAAGGCTCGTTTGTGTGATAATGGATTTTGATAAGCTCCTCGTCACCGACTGCGATAAGACAGTCGCCCTTGAAGTTTTCAACAAAATAATCGTTGATTTCGTCTTCGTCAAGGTCGGTGCCCTCGATTAAAAGCTGGGTGTCGTATCTGTATTCAAGCATAATTTTTTCCTTTCTTATAATGCGGCAAGTGATTGTTCAATGTCAGCGATTATATCCTCTGCGGCTTCAATTCCGCAGCTGAATCTGATTAAGTCGGGACTTACGCCGCACTCAACAAGCTGTTCGTCGGTAAGCTGACGGTGAGTAGTTGAAGCAGGGTGAAGACAACAGGTTCTTGCGTCTGCAACGTGGGTAACTACTGCGGCAAGTTTTAAGCCGTCCATAAATTTTGTTGCCGCTTCTCGTCCACCCTTAACGCCGAATGAAACAACGCCGCAGGTGCCGTTTGGCATATATTTTTGAGCAAGTGTGTACTGGCTGTCGTTTTCGAGCATTGCACATTTTACCCAATTAATTTTCGGATGGTTTTCGAGATACTCGGCAACCTTTTTTGCATTTTCGCAATGACGAGCCATTCTCAAATGAAGCGTTTCAAGACCGACGTTGAGCAAAAATGCGTCGTTAGGCGATTGAACGGAGCCTAAATCTCTCATAAGCTGAACGGTAGCCTTTGTGATATATGCGCCCTTGCCGAAGGTGTCGGCATATACTAAACCGTGATAGCTGTCGTCGGGTGTTGTAAGACCGGGGAATTTGTCGTTTTGGGTCCAATCGAAATTGCCGCTGTCGACGATTGCGCCGCCGATAGTCGAAGCGTGTCCCTCCATATATTTTGTTGTTGAATGTGTAACAATATCAACGCCGAAATCAAATACACGGCAGTTGATAGGAGTTGCAAAGGTGTTGTCGACGAT
>CAMFQI010000052.1 GCA_945980015.1 uncultured Eubacterium sp.
TATGTGCTTCTTGAACTTCATAATCACATCTTGAGCAAGTAACTTTATGATTGTCTGCGTCAAGCTCTGCATACTGATAATCGTGACCGAGTGCATTAATAGTTTCCTGTTCTACGAAAACAGTACCGCATGCTTCACAGTGTGAGCCCTCTGTGAGACCTGGATCCATGCAGGTTGCATTAAGTGGCATATCTATTACAATATCTGTATGATTATCAGGATCAATGTCAGTTTCTTGCTGTGGAATAGTAGTTACACCACAAGCAGTACACTTCTGACCCTCAGTAAGACCTGTTGATATACAGGTTGCAGCAACTGCTTCAAGCGTTGTTAAGCCTGTATGGTTGTTCGAGTCAATTGCAACATCTCTTGTATTCTTTGTACCGCAGCCGTTATCACACACTGCTTCTTCTTTACCTACTGTTGTGCAGGTAGGAGCAAGAGTTTGAGTGTAAGATGTAAAGCTGTGACCTGTTGCTTTAAGTACAGTCTTGCCGATTTCTGTATTACAATCATTACAAACCTCGTAAGCAGTCCAACCGTTTTCGGTACAGGTAGCTGCTTTACCGTCATGATGTGTAGTGTTTACATGATTGTCAGGATTAACTTCGCCGAAATTTGTGTATGAATGATTGCAAGTCTTACAGGTATAGGTTGTTGAACCCTTTACTTTACAAGTTGCTGTTGTTGTACCTGTTTCCTCGTAAGTACAATCTCTTTTTTCTGTTGCGTTGCATACAGAACATCTACGAATTTCGGTGTGGTTATCTTCAGCTTCGTTGTATGCCCAGTCGCCCCAAGTATGACCCGGTGCAGGAATTTCTTCGCCGCCGGTTGTTAAATCACAAGTTGCACACTTGTAAACCGCTTCCTTACCCGGCGTTGTGCAAGTAGCTTCTTGCTTTTCGGAAACAAGCTCTGTGTAGTTGTGAACGTCTGTTGCGGCAGGTTCATCCTTTGTATAAGAATCACCGCAAGCACAAGTGTATGTTGTCACACCGGCTGTTGTGCAAGTCGGTTGAGTTGTTACTTGAGATGTATAACTGTGAGCAACACCGGTAGACAAGGTTTGGCACTTGTCATAGAAAGCACACTTTTGTGAATGTGTACCGTCGTTGTTGTTTACATACGCACCTGTGAAGCTGTGCTCGTGCTGAAGAGCATTGAATGCAGTTGAAAGTTCTGTGGCGGCTTTGCCTGCAATACCGTCGTTTACATAACCGCTTGTAGCAACTGCCTTCATAACATTCTGTGCTGCTTCGTACTTTGCCTTAAAATTATCATATGAAGCCTGTGTAAAGCCGTTATTTACACCGCCGTTGTATGCGTCTCTTACAGAATATGTAACATTATTGAAGCCTGTAAGTGCTCCGCTGTAATCGAAAGCACTACGAAGTTTAGGATAGTTTTCAGTATTATCAGCCGTCGGTGCAGTTGTGAACTTTGTAACTGCTGTGCTGATATCACTTGCACACTGGCTTACCTGACCTGCAAGGTCGGTCGAATAGCTATAATTATTCGGATTTAAGCCTGCTGCCAATAAGCAACCTGCCAAATATGTGCTCATTCCGCCCTCTTTGTAGGAAGCAACATTTTTACGAGCTGTCGAATTAGCGTCGGCAGTAATTGCATTTTTAAGAGGAAGATAGTTAATAGCATAGATTTTTGCGCTACTGTTAGCAGTAAGCGTATGGTCAGTACTACCATAACTACCAAATGTCGTTTTTGCTTGACCTACAACATGCATATTCCAAGTAACTGCCGGAAGAGTAGCACTATATGGATTTGTTGTGGTAAAAATGTTTGCCAAGTTACTGTTAGTTGTCAAGACATTAGCATAATACTCATACTGATGCTGATCAGAAAAAGAAGTGATAGCACCTGATTCATATCCTTGATAAGTAGTTGAACTACTGTCGCTGGAAATATTGGTATCAGATCCGTTATATATTGTCTGGAAATTTTGTCCGGAATTAGAGCCACCTTTCCAAGCAGAATTTTGCAAACCATAATATGATGAATTTGTAAGATAAACAGAATACTTATCAACTTTGGCTTTACCTGATGAACCATCGATAAAATTATCCACATAACAAATAACCGGTATTGAAGCGGATGTTCCATCGTATAAAACTACAGAATCTGCATGATAAACACAAGAACTTATTTTAGACCAAGAAACGTTTGTATTGTGTAGAATCTTATCATTTGCGAAAAGTGCAGTACAATTGTCTAAACCATATGTAACGCCCTGTTTTGAATACAACAAATTCTGTGATTGACTGATATCACTTGTATCTCCTGAAAACCTTGCTTTTGCAGTACCTGTATAAACAGTCAAGTTTGTCTTCGTCATCTGTGAAACTGCGTTGTTAAGGTTAGTTGTAGGAGTTAAAACATCAACAGAAGCATCACCGCCGTAGTATGCAGCGTCATAAGCCTTTGATGCAGCAACATAAGCGTTGTAAGCGGTGTCCATATTTGTATAAACGGAGCCGTCCATTTTCGCTTCAAAACTCTGCATAGCGCTCAAAAGTGCGCTTGTGTCAGCAGCCTGCGCTGTTATAGCAGTAAACGGCATGGTGGATACAACCATCAATACTGCGATAAGACAGGCTATTGATTTTCTGAATAGCTTTTTCATCGTAATCATTACCTCCATATTACTTTGAAATGAGCGCAATGCGCCCATAGTTTATAAATACTTAATAATTGTATAACATTTGTTTAACGATTTCAATAGACAATATTAACAAATTATTAATTCGTTATTTATACACTTTGCACATTTTGAACAAAACGGCTTGCGCCGAGTGAAAAAACGGCTTGCGCCGAGTGAAAAGAGAAATGAGAAAAGATAAGAGAAGAGGTTGGGAGATTATAGTTGAATCCCTCCGTCACGGCAAAACCGTGCCACCTCCCTTTAACAAGGGAGGCTTAATGTTCAAGACGGAACGTTGTTTTAACCAGCCAAGCCTCTCTTGTCAAAGAGAGGGGGACCGCTTGCGGCGGAGAGATTCAATTCATCATTAACAAAATCGGACGAGCAATGCTCGTCCCTACAAGATGTCGCATAAACGAAACGACTTCGTAAATGTTAAAACTACCGTAGGGACGATTATCAATCGTCCGAAGATATATAATCAATAAAACCTATTCTTTTACCTCTTCTCACTTATCTTTTATCTGCGAGTGAAAGGAGCTTTTATTCGCACACAAGCACTCCGTAGCCTTTTTTACGTTTATAGATAACCTTAGTTTCGCCGTCGATACCGAGATATACAAAGAAGCTATGGCCGAGCATTTCCATTTGAACAATTGCTTCATCGTCAGTCATAACATTGAGCGTTATTGACTTTTTTCGTGTTACATCGACAGACTCATAATACAGCTCGTCGAAATCATCCATAGAAACATCATCATCTATTTCATCAATGGCGCTTGCGATTTCATCAATACCGCCCTTGCGCTTTTTGTCAACAAAGTATGTTTTAAGCTTACGAAGCTTTCTTTTCAAGTCGTCAACAGCAAGGTCGATAACCGGTTCAATTCTCGGTGCAACAGCCTCGCCCCTGATAAACGAGCCGATATGCATTACTGTTATATCGCATTTATATCCATCCTTGAGCTTTGAAAGAGTTACATCAAAGCCTGCATTTTGGGGAAGCATTTTCTCAATTCTTTTGAGCTCGCTTTCAATACCGTCTTTTGTGCCCTGCTTCAATTCAAAGCCTCTTGCTGTAATATTAATCATAATGATACCTCCTTTTTTAGAGAACAACTATTCTCTATCTTTATTATAGAACGAAGTGGCTTGCAATAAAAGTATTGTAAAAGATTATATTTATGGTATAATGGAAGTGAACGCTGTTATTACGTATGACTTACACAACAACCAAAGCCTCCCTTGTTAAAGGGAGGTGGGTTTTTGCTTGCAAAAAGACGGAGGGATTCTTTCGTTAATTATTTCGTTAACTATATTAATTACATTTATACAAAGGAAAATTTATGGACATCTTAAAACAACTCGAGCTTGAATTTTCGCTCAAACCATGGCAAGTAAAAAACACCATAGAACTTATTGACGCAGGAAACACAATACCGTTTATTGCTCGATACAGAAAAGAAGCAACCGGCTCGCTTGACGACCAGCTTTTGCGTGAGCTAAACGACAGGCTGGCGTATCTTCGCTCGTTAGAGGAGCAAAAGGAAAAAATCATTTCTTCAATCACAGAGCAAGAAAAAATGACCGATGAAATAGCGCTTGCTATCGAAAACGCAAAGACCTTAACAGAGCTTGAGGATATTTACAGACCATTTAGACCAAAAAGAAAAACAAGGGCAAGCGTAGCAAAGGCACTTGGACTTGATGGGCTTGCCGAAAAAATCTATGCTCAAGAAAAAGGTACTCCTGCTCCTGAAATTCTTGCACAGGAATACATTACCGACGAGGTGCCGACAGTTGAGGACGCATTGCAGGGTGCAAGAGATATCATTGCAGAGCAGGTGTCCGACGATTCACAAGGCAGAAAGCTCATTCGCTATGCCGTAAAAAATCACGGAACAATTTCAGTTTGCGGTGCCGACGAGGATTTAGGCGTTTATGAAAACTACGCCGAATACAGCGAGAGCATAAAAACAATCGCAGACCACAGAGTTTTGGCAATCAACCGAGGCGAAAAAGAGGGCAAGCTAAAGGTTAATATCGATTTTGACAAAACAATAGCATTTGATTTACTGTACAACATTCATTGCAAGGGTAACAACGCCTGCACCGAGCAGGTTATCGAAGCAATTCAGGACAGCTACACAAGATTGATTTTTCCGTCTATTGAGCGAGAAATTCGCAACGAATTGACAGACGCCGCCTGTGTATCGTCAATTAAGGTGTTCGGCGAAAACACACGCCAACTTCTTATGCAGCCGCCTGTAAAGGGCAATGTTACAATCGGACTTGACCCCGGCTACCGTACAGGCTGCAAGGTTGCGGTTATCAGCGAAACAGGAAAAGTGCTTGACACGGGAGTAATCTACCCTGCTCCGCCGCACAACAAAATCGACGAAGCAAAGAAAATAATCAAGACGCTTGTTAAAAAGCACAATGTAAAAATGTTTGCAATAGGCAACGGCACCGCCTCTCACGAAACGGAGGTTTTTGCCGCAGAGGTAATCAAGGAGCTTGATTGCGGCATAACATATATGGTTGTCAGCGAAGCAGGTGCGTCTGTATACAGTGCATCAAAAACCGCCGCAGAGGAATTTCCGCAGTTTGATGTAAGTCTTAGAAGTGCGGTAAGTATTGCTCGCAGACTTCAGGATCCACTTGCAGAGCTTGTTAAGATTGACCCAAAGGCAATAGGTGTTGGACAATATCAACACGATATGCCGCAAAAGGAATTATCCGCCGCTCTTGACGGCGTTGTTGAAGCATGTGTAAACTCTGTCGGAGTTGACTTGAATACCGCTTCGCCTCAGCTCCTTTCAAGGGTTGCCGGCATCAATTCATCAATTGCAAAGAATATTGTTTTGTACCGTGAGGAAAACGGAGAGTTCACAAGCCGAAGCGAGCTGAAAAAGGTTGCAAAGCTCGGACCTAAAGCCTTTGAGCAATGTGCAGGATTTCTTAGAGTTGCCGAAAGCAAAAATGTTTTTGACAACACGGCGGTTCACCCCGAAAGCTACACGGCGGCAAGGGAGCTTTTGAAAATATGTAATGTCAGCGAAGGCGACATAAAAACAGGCAACATTTCCCTGCTCAAAACACAGGTTGAAACGCTCGGCACATCGGCGCTTGCAAAACAGCTTGATATCGGTGAGCCGACGTTAATCGACATTGTATCGGAGCTTTCCAAACCCGGCAGAGACCCTCGTGACGAGTTGCCAAAGCCTCTTCTCAGAAGTGACATTATGGGTATCGAGGACTTAAAGGCAGGAATGGAATTAAAGGGAACGGTGCGAAATGTAATTGACTTTGGTGCATTTGTTGACATCGGAGTTCATCAGGACGGACTTGTTCACATTTCGCAGATAACAAACAAATTCATAAAGCACCCGAGTGAAGTATTGAAGGTCGGTGACATCGTAACAGTTTGGGTTTTGTCTGTTGACGCAGAGAAAAAACGAATTTCACTTACTATGAAAAAGCCAAAATAAACTATGAAACTAAGCTATAAATCAACAATTAACGCCTGCTTTCTTGCGTATATTGTGCAGGCGATAATAAATAATTTCGCTCCCCTCTTGTTCATCACCTTTCAGCGTGAATACAATATTGAGCTTTCAAAAATCACGTTGCTCATAACGATGAATTTTCTCATTCAGCTATGCGTTGACCTTGTATGCGCAAAGGCGGTTGACAAGGTAGGATACCGCACGTCAATGGTAATTGCACATATACTGTCTTCAGTCGGCTTGGTGTCTCTTGCAATTTTGCCCGACGTGATGAAAAGCGCATACGCAGGACTTGTAATAGGCGTAATAATTTACGCAATAGGCGGCGGAATTTTGGAGGTGCTTGTAAGTCCCGTTATGGAGGCTTGCCCCACCGACAATAAGGAAAAGGCAATGAGCCTGCTTCACTCTTTTTATTGTTGGGGTCACGTCGGAGTTGTGCTTTTATCAACTCTCTTCTTCCGTATCTTCGGCATAGAAAATTGGAAAATACTTGCAATAATATGGGCGGTTATTCCGTTTCTTAACGCATTTGTTTTTACAAGAGTTCCGATTGCAAGGCTTGTTAGCGAGGACGAAAAAGGAATGAGCATAAAAGAGCTTTTCACAAGCAAACTGTTCATTCTCTTGTTCGTTATGATGGTATGTGCAGGTGCAAGCGAGCAGGCAGTTTCGCAATGGGCTTCAGCCTATGCACAGCAGGGACTTAACGTTTCAAAAACCGTCGGCGACCTCGCAGGGCCGCTTTCGTTCGCCGTATTAATGGGAACCTCACGTGCAATTTACGGAAAATTCGGCGACAGATTGCCGATTTCAAAGGCAATGACGGCGTCAACCGTTCTTTGCATTGCTTCATATCTTTTAATCTCGCTTTCGCCCATTCCGGTATTATCACTTATCGGATGTGCTCTGAGCGGCTTAAGTGTCGGAATAATGTGGCCGGGAACGTTCTCACTTTCGGCGAAATCACTTCCGAAAGGCTCAACGGCAATGTTCGCTCTCCTCGCACTCGGCGGTGATTTAGGTTGCTGCTCGGGTCCGTCGGTTGTCGGCTTCGTATCGTCTCGCTTCTCCGACAGCCTCAACACAGGAATTTTGTCATCAATCATCTTCCCAATATTGCTGATTATATCCCTGCTTGCACTCGGCAAGTCAAAAATAAAGGCTGAATAGCGGCGAATTTCGAGGCTTTTCGGCAGAAAGGATAAATCGACTTTACTGATACTAGTTTAGTAAGCCACGCAAAAGACTATATC
>CAMFQI010000053.1 GCA_945980015.1 uncultured Eubacterium sp.
AGATTCCTCTACGTCTCGTGGGCTCGGAGATGTGTATAAGAGACAGAACAGGCTCAGGTAAAACCTTTACTATGGCGAATATCATAGAAAAGGTCAACCGTCCAACACTCGTTTTGGCTCACAATAAGACTCTTGCCGCTCAGCTTTGCAGTGAGTTCAAGGAGTTTTTTCCCGAAAATGCCGTTGAATATTTTGTGTCGTATTACGACTATTATCAGCCCGAGGCGTACGTTCCGACTACTGACACATATATAGAAAAGGATAGCTCAATTAATGACGAGATAGACAAGCTTCGTCATAGTGCAACAGCCGCACTTTCCGAACGCCGAGATGTAATTATTGTTGCTTCGGTATCTTGTATTTATTCTATCGGTAATCCCATAGATTATCATAATATGGTTATTTCGCTTCGTCAGGGTATGACAAAGGATAGGGACGAGCTTATCAAAAAGCTCGTTGAAATTCAGTATGAACGAAATGATATAAATTTTGTCAGAAATAAGTTCAGAGTCAGAGGCGATACGGTTGAGATTTATCCTGCGGCAAGCTCGGGAAAGGCAGTAAGAGTTGAATTCTTCGGTGACGAAATAGACAGAATTTGCGAAATTAACCCACTTACAGGCAAGGTTGAAAGCACCGTAACCTCCTGCGTTATCTATCCTGCTTCGCACTATGTTATCAGCCGAGAAAAGCTCAAAATTGCACTTAACCAAATTTATGATGAAATGGTTGAACGTGTAAAATATTTTGAAGCAAACGGAAAGCTTCTTGAAGCTCAGCGTATAAAAGAACGCACGATGAACGATATTGAAATGCTTGAGGAAACAGGCTTTTGCAAGGGTATTGAAAACTATTCACGTATTATGAGTGACAGAAAGCCGGGTGAAGCTCCGTTTACGCTTATTGATTATTTTCCCGATGATTTTTTGCTTTTTGTCGATGAAAGCCACGTTATGCTTCCTCAGGTCAGAGGAATGTACGGAGGCGACCGCTCAAGAAAGGCGAGCCTTATCGACTATGGCTTTAGATTGCCGTCTGCATTTGATAACAGACCGCTGACCTTTGATGAATTTTATTCAAAGATTAATCAGGTAATTTTTACATCTGCAACGCCCGGCGACTTTGAAAAGGATGTTTCAACCCAAATTGTCGAACAGATTATACGACCTACCGGCTTGCTTGACCCGATTGTAACAGTGAAGCCGACAGAGGATCAAATGGATGACCTTCTCAGCGAAATCAACATTAGAGTTGAGCGTGGCGAAAGAGTTCTAGTAACAACGCTTACAAAGAAAATGGCAGAGGACTTAACTGCGTATCTTGAGGGCTTTGATATTAAGGTAAGATATATGCACCACGATGTTGATACCATCGAGAGAATGGAAATCATACGTGATTTGAGACTTGGAAATTTCGACGTTCTTGTGGGCATCAATTTGCTTCGTGAGGGTCTTGATATTCCCGAGGTGTCGCTCGTTGCAATATTGGACGCCGATAAAGAGGGCTTTTTGAGAAGCGAAACCTCGCTTGTTCAAACTATCGGCAGAGCCGCAAGAAACGAAAACGGCGAGGTTATTATGTATGCCGACAGCGTAACGCCTTCAATGGAGCGTGCTATAACCGAAACACTGCGCCGCCGTGAAATTCAAAGCAAGTATAACGAAGAACACAATATCACTCCGAAAACAATTAAAAAGGATGTCAGAAGTGTTATAGAAATCACCTCTAAGGAAGCCTTTGACGGAAAGAAAAAGCGTATGACCTCTAAGGAACGCAAGGTGATGATTGAAAAATTGACGAGAGAGATGAAGGAAGCGGCAAAAATGCTTGAATTTGAACATGCCGCATTCCTGCGTGATAAGATAAAGGAATTGGAGGCTGAATGATAAATCTGTTTAAGGATAGAGGTTTTTGGAAAACCTCTGTAAAATTGACTATACCCGTTGCGCTTCAAAATTTGCTTACAAGCTCGTTTTCACTGGTTGATACTCTTCTTGTAAGCTCGCTGGGTACTGTCGCACTTTCGTCAGTTGGAATGTGCGGACAATGGGCGTGGCTGATGAATATGATTTTGGTTGGATTTTGCTCAGCGACAACCTTGTTTGTATCGCAGTATTGGGGTGTAAAGGATTTCAAAAGCATAAGGCATTATTCGGGAATATCAATATTGCTTTGCTTCGCTGTGGCGTTTGTATTTACCTTTGCAAGCCTGTTTTTTCCCGATTTTGTAATAGGTATGTTCAATAAAAACCCCGACGTTATTTCAACCGGTGCGTCTTATATCAGAATAGTATCACTGTCTTATATTCCGATTGCCATGACGAATATTTTGGCGGCTGTTTTGCGAGCTGTAGAAAATGTTCGTCTTCCGATGTATGTTTCTGCCGCAACAACAATATTGAATATTTTTCTTGATTATGTCTTGATTTTCGGTAAGTGGGGATTTCCTAAAATGGAAATTAAAGGTGCCGCCGTTGCAACGGTCATTTCCGCATGGCTCGGCGTCGTAGTTATTGTTGCGGTATCAATAATTCAGCGAAATATTTTGGTGACTGAATCAAGGCTGTTTTTAGATTTCGACAGAAATGAGCTTAGGCAATATATAAAAAAAGCCACTCCCGTTGTTATAAACGAGGGTATGTGGGGCTTCGGTACATTCATTTTCAACGTTGTTTTCGGCAATATGGGGTATGAATACTTTTCTGCCTTGACCATTGTCAGAAGCTTTGAAAATGTTGCGTTTGTAATATTTATCGGAATAACAAGTGCGGCCTCTGTTATGATAGGAAAATCAATCGGAAAGGGCAATGTTCAAAGAGGCATTGAGGATTCAAAACGCTTTTCAATCATTGTTCCGTTAATTGCCGTTATCGTTTCTGTCTTGATTGTGATATTTAGGTCACAGCTTGTAGGCGTGTTTAATATGGGAAGCAATATTTCACCGCTTGCGTTGGAAACTGCACATACCTTAATGATTATTTACGCCCTTGCATTTCCGCTCAGAATGTTTGCGTTCTTACAGATTGTTGCCGTTTTCAGAGCAGGCGGAGAAACGGTCACCGGTGCAAAGGCAGAGCTTGCTTGCCTGTGGCTTTTGTCCATACCTGCAACGCTTGTGTGCGTATATTTATTCAAGGTGCCGTTTGTTATTGCATACTTGATTATGTATGTATTTGAGGATATTCCTAAGGTTATTTTCTGTATCAGGTTTTATTTATCGAAAAAATGGATAAAGCCCGTAACAAAAGAGGGAATAATAGGATTGGAAAAGTATAATAAATCGAGAGGAATAAGCAATGAATAAAAATATAATTGTAAAGGGTGCAAGAGAGCATAATCTAAAGAATATTGACATAGAAATTCCGAGAGATAAGCTTGTTGTTTTTACGGGATTATCAGGCTCAGGAAAGTCGTCGCTTGCGTTTGATACAATTTACGCCGAGGGACAAAGACGTTATGTTGAATCTCTTTCGTCCTATGCAAGAATGTTTCTCGGTCAAATGGACAAGCCCGATGTTGATTATATAGAGGGGCTTTCTCCTGCCATTTCAATAGACCAAAAAACGACGAGCAAAAATCCTCGTTCAACTGTCGGAACCGTAACCGAGATATACGACTACCTGCGACTTCTATGGGCGAGAATCGGTATTCCTCATTGTCCGATTTGCCATAGAGAAATAACACGCCAAACCGTTGACCAAATTGTTGACGCAATTATGGAATTGCCCGAAAAAGCAAGAATTCAAATTCTTGCTCCCGTTGTTCGTGGAAAAAAGGGTGAGTTTGTAAAAGAGCTTGCCGATATTCGTAAGCAGGGCTTTGTTAGGTGCAGAATTGACGGCGAAACAGTTGATTTGCAGGATGATATAAAGCTTTCAAAAACAAAAAAGCATAATATCGAGGTCGTTGTTGACAGGCTCGTGATTAAGGATGATATCAAGCCGAGGCTTACCGACAGCGTTGAAACCGCAACCAAACTGAGCGACGGTCTGCTTATTGTTGATATCGTAGGCGATAGAGAGGAGCTTTTTTCACTCAATTACGCCTGCCCGGAGCATAATGTTTCTATTGAGGAAATGAGCCCGAGAGCCTTTTCTTTTAATAATCCGTTCGGCGCCTGTACGAAATGCGACGGTCTGGGAACCTTCAAGGAGGTTGACCCCGAGCTCATTATACCCGACAAAAAGATGTCGATTAATCAGGGCGCAATTAAGGCGAGCGGTTGGAATGTCGCAGAGGGAAGCTCCATTGCAAGAATGTATATGGAGGGTCTTTCAAAGGAATACGGCTTTTCTCTTGATATGCCTGTTGAGATGCTCAGTGAGGAAGCATTAAATGCAATTTTGTACGGAACAAACGGCAAAAAAATGAAGCTCAACCGTGTGACTTCATACGGCTCGGGAACGTATATGGGAGATTTCGAGGGTATTGTAAATAATCTTAACCGTCGTTATGCCGAAACAACCTCGGATTATTCAAGGGCATCTATTGAAGAAAGTATGCGTGAGTGCGAATGTAGTGAGTGTAAGGGCTCAAGATTGAAGCACGAGGCACTTGCCGTAACTGTAGGCGGCAAAAATATATACGAGTTTTGCACAATGCCTATAAACGAGGAGCTTGAATTTATTGATAATCTTCAGCTTACCGAAAAGGAAATGATGATAGGAAGCCTTGTAATAAAGGAAATAAAGGAAAGACTGAATTTCCTTAATTCCGTAGGTCTTGATTATCTTTCGCTCTCACGAGAATCCGCAACGCTTTCGGGCGGTGAAGCACAGCGTATAAGACTTGCAACTCAAATCGGCTCGTCTCTTATGGGAGTGCTTTATATTCTTGATGAGCCCTCAATCGGACTTCATCAAAGAGATAATGATAAACTGCTTGACACTTTACGCCATTTGCGTGATATCGGAAATACTCTTATTGTAGTTGAGCACGACGAGGATACAATGCGTGCCGCCGATTTTCTTGTTGATATCGGGCCGGGTGCCGGTGTTCACGGCGGCGAGCTGATTGCGGCAGGTACTCCTGAGCAGGTTATGGCAAACGAAAACAGTATTACAGGTCAGTATTTGAGCGGAAAGCGTTCAATCCCCGTTCCGAAAAAGCGTAGGGCAGGTAACGGCAAAAAAATCACCGTTTACGGTGCAAAGGAAAATAATTTGAATAATATAGACGTTGAAATTCCGCTTGGAAAATTTGTCGCCGTAACAGGTGTTTCGGGCTCAGGCAAATCCTCGCTTGTTAACGAAATTCTGTATAAGTATTTGTGCAATGAGCTTAACCACTCAAAAAAGCATACCGGAAAATTTTCTTCTATCAAGGGAGTAGATGCACTTGATAAGGTTATTGATATTGACCAATCTCCTATAGGCAGAACTCCACGCTCAAATCCCGCAACATATACCGGCGTTTTCAATGATATTCGTGAGCTTTACGCTTCAACACCCGACTCTAAAGCAAAGGGCTACGGTGCAAACAGATTTTCATTTAATGTTAAGGGCGGTCGTTGTGAGGCTTGTCAGGGCGACGGAATAGTAAAGATTGAAATGCATTTTCTTGCAGATGTTTATGTTCCGTGTGAGGTATGCTCGGGAATGAGATATAACCGTGAAACTCTGGACGTTCGATTTAAGGGAAAGAATATATACGATGTGCTTGAAATGACTGTTGACGAAGCGCTTGAATTTTTCTCGTCACAGCCGAAAATTGCACGAAAGCTAAAAACTCTTTCCGATGTAGGCTTGGGATACGTTAAGCTCGGTCAAAGTGCAACAACTCTCTCGGGCGGTGAAGCGCAAAGAGTAAAACTCGCCTGTGAGCTTTCAAAACGTTCAACCGGCAAAACCTTTTATATTCTCGACGAGCCAACAACAGGACTTCATACCGCAGATGTATCAAGGCTTCTTGACGTTCTAAATGCTCTCGTTGACAGTGGAAATACAGTGCTTGTTATTGAGCATAATCTAGACGTAATAAAGTGTGCCGACCATATTATTGACCTAGGTCCCGAGGGTGGACGAGGCGGCGGTAATGTCGTAGCGTGCGGCACACCTGAGGAAATTGTCAATGTTGAATCGTCGTATACAGGACAATACCTCAAAAAAGTGTTAAAATAAAAATTTGAATATTACAATTATGTAACTAATATTGCTAATTTTGACAAGTTTTGATATATTTAGTTTAATTAATATAAAAGGAGTGTAACGAAATGGAAAGAAAAGTAGTTATATTTGATCATCCTCTTATCCAACATAAGTTGAGTATTCTTCGTGATAAAACGACTGCAACAAAGGATTTTCGTGAGCTGGTAAACGAAATTGCTATGCTTATGGTGTACGAAGCAACGAGAGATTTGCCTACCGAAGCGGTAGAGATTGAAACTCCGTGCGGCATTGCAAAATGTCAGCAACTTGCAGGAAGGAAATTGGCACTTGTTCCGATTCTTCGTGCAGGCTTGGGAATGGTTGACGGTTGCTTAAAAATGGTACCAAGCGCAAGAGTAGGTCATATCGGACTTTACCGTGACGAAACAACTCATACACCGGTTGAGTATTATTGCAAGCTTCCGAAGGATATTGAAAAGCGTGATGTTTTTGTTGTTGACCCAATGCTTGCAACAGGCGGCTCGGCAGTTGACGCAATTTCCCAGATTAAGCTTCGCAACCCTCGTAAGATTGTATTTATGTGCCTTATCGCTGCACCCGAGGGACTTGAGGTGCTTAAGAAGGAACATCCCGACGTTGATATTTACTGTGCCGCACTTGACGAAAAGCTCAATGAAGATTGCTACATTATTCCGGGCTTGGGCGACGCAGGAGATAGAATTTTCGGTACTAAATAATTTTTTCTTACAGGAGGAGAAAAATGGCAAAAAATAAAGTAAAAATCGGAAAAGACGGCATTTATGATGCTCGTCAGCTCGGCGGGGGCAGAATGGTTGTTCTCGGTATTCAGCACTTGTTCGCTATGTTTGGCGCAACCGTAACCGTTCCTTTGCTTACAGGCTTGGATGTATCGACCACACTTTTGTTCGCAGGTCTCGGAACACTCTTGTTCCACTGCTTAACAAAGTTTAAGGTTCCTGCATTCCTCGGCTCTTCGTTCGCTTTCCTCGGCGGTTATTTTGCAATCGCACCTATGCAGGACGGCGTACCGAATGTTGAAAAGCTTCCTTATGCCTGCCTCGGCGTTGCATGTGCAGGCTTGCTCTACTTCATTCTTGCCGCAGTTATTAAGATTGTCGGCGTACATAAGGTTATGAAGCTTTTCCCGCCTGTTGTAACAGGTCCAATCATCATCGCTATCGGTCTCGGACTTGCACCGAGCGCAGTAAATAACTGTAAGAATAGCTGGCCTCTTGCAATTATTG
>CAMFQI010000054.1 GCA_945980015.1 uncultured Eubacterium sp.
CTTTTAAGCAGAATATGTTATAATTGTATGTACTTATAATAAAGATAGGTACAGATGTTTTTCGGGAGACGATATATGAAAAGCATAATAGTTGCTTATCCAAAGAAAAATACCGCTATGAAGCTGAGAAGCGCGCTTGAAGAAGAAGGGCTTTATGTTTCGCACATATGCGCCACGGGGGCGAGCGTCTTGGGTATAGCGGCGGATATGAGAAGCGGAGTCGTTGTTACGGCCTCAATCCTCAGCGATATGTCGGCTACGGTAATCGCAGACAGATTACCTCCCGGCTTTGATGTTGTCGCCCTTTCGCCCTCGGGACGAGAGGATTATATGGGCAACCTCATCAGTCTTCCCCTGCCGCTTGACAGACAGGAATTTATAAGCACTGTTCGTGTTTTAGTTGCTACCGAAACATCCTTTACAAACCGCAATCTCGACGACAGCGAGCTGATATCGAGTGCAAAAACAATACTTATGAACGTTCACGGAATAACGGAAATGCAGGCTCACAAAAGACTTCAGCAAGAGAGTATGAGAACCTCAAAGAAGCTTGTTGATGTTGCAAGAGATATTATTTCCCAATTCAGTTAGGGTGGTATTTATGAAATTTACAAAAATGCACGGCTGCGGCAACGACTATATTTATGTTGACGGTATGAAGGAAAGCATACCAAACGAAAGCGAGGCTGCAATCAGGCTTTCCGACAGACATTTCGGTATAGGCGGCGACGGACTGATTATTATCAAAAAAGGAACCATTGCCGATTTTGAAATGGTTATGTACAACGCAGACGGCTCACGAGGTGCAATGTGCGGAAACGGTATTCGCTGCGTTGCAAAATATGTATACGACCACGGCTATACCGACTCGACGCAATTCACAATTGAATCAATGGGCAAAATAAAATACATTGAGGTCTTCACCGAAAACGGCAAGGCTGTCAGCGCAAGAGTTGATATGGGAAGTCCGATACTTCAAAGCAAAGATATACCCGTTGTCTGCAACGGCGAAAAATGTATTAATCAATCTGTTACAATCGGCGACAGAGAATTTACAATGACCTGCGTATCAATGGGAAATCCTCACGCAGTTATGTTTATTGACGAGAGCGTTAGGGATTTCGATTTGAACAAATACGGCAAAATTGCCGAGGGCAACACCGCATTATTCCCCGACAGAGTGAATGCGGAATTTGCAAGAATCATCGACAGAAGCACAATCGAAATGAGAGTGTATGAAAGAGGAGCAGGCGAAACGCTCGCTTGCGGTACGGGAACCTGCGCAACGGTTGTTGCGGCAATACTCAACGGCTATGTTGACAACGAGGTAACCGTTCATCTTTTAGGCGGCGATTTGAAAATCGAATGGAGCGGAAAAGAAGACGACAGCGTTATTATGACAGGTCCTGCCGCTTACTCCTTTACGGGAGAGGTTGAAATATAAGTAAATTATAGGAGGTTTAACAATATGAAAATTAACGAGAATTTCTTGAAAATTGAGTCAAGCTATCTTTTCTCTACTGTTGCAAAAAAGCAAAGAGAATATCAGGCAGCTCATCCCGAGGCTGACGTTATCCGTCTTTCAATCGGCGACGTTACAAAGCCGCTTGCTCCGGAAGTAATCGAGGCTATGCACAAGGCAGTTGACGAAATGGCGCACGAGGAAACATTCAGAGGATATCCGCCCGAGTACGGCTACGACTTCATTCTTGAAGCAATCCAAAAGAATGATTATGCCGACAGAGGAATCGACATCGCAAAGGACGAAATTTTCCTTTCCGACGGAGCAAAGAGTGACTGCGGCAACATCGGTGATATTTTTGCGGTAGACAACAAGGTTGCTATCTGCGACCCTGTTTATCCTGTATATATCGACACAAACGTTATGGCAGGCAGAAGCGGTAACAAGGATGAAAACGGTCTTTGGGACAACATTATTTATATGCCCTGCACAGCAGAAAACAACTTTACACCCGACCTTCCGAGCGAGGTTCCCGATGTAATTTATCTTTGCTTCCCGAACAACCCGACAGGTATGACGGCTAACAGAGAGCAGCTCAAAAAGTGGGTTGACTACGCACTTGAACATAATTCTCTCATACTTTTTGACTCGGCTTACGAAAGCTTCATTGTTGAAGAGGATATTCCAAAGTCGATTTACGAAATCGAGGGCGCAAAGAAATGCGCTATTGAGCTTCGTTCGTTCTCAAAGACAGCAGGCTTTACAGGTATGAGATGCGGCTACACGGTTGTACCGAAGGAGCTTGTGTTCAACGGA
Organism: uncultured Eubacterium sp.; assembly: GCA_945980015.1. Classification (GTDB taxonomy): domain Bacteria; phylum Bacillota; class Clostridia; order Oscillospirales; family Acutalibacteraceae; genus Eubacterium_R. The sequence continues at coordinate 2,279 of CAMFQI010000054.1, forward strand.
ACATCTCTTAATCCGCTTTGGGCAAGACGCCAGGCAACAAAGTTCAACGGCGTATCCTACATTACTCAAAGAGCAGCCGAGGCTGTTTACAGCGAAGAGGGTAAGAAACAAATTGCCGAAACACTCGCATATTATCAAAAAAACGCAAGGGTTATTTATGACGGCTTAAAGGACGCAGGCTTTGAATGCTACGGCGGCGTTAACTCACCGTATGTATGGCTCAGAGTTCCGCAGGGCTACACAAGCTGGGAATTCTTCGACGAGCTTTTGGACAAGTGTCAGGTAGTCGGAACACCGGGAAGCGGCTTCGGTCCTGCCGGCGAGGGCTATTTCAGACTGACTGCTTTTGGCAATGCCGAAAAAACAGTTGAAGCTATCGAAAGAATAAAATCTGTATATAAAAAGTAATAACATCATTTTAGGAGGTAATACCAATGGTTAAAACACAACAGCTCTACGAGGGCAAGGCAAAAAAGGTTTGGGCAACAGACGACGAGAATATCGTAATTGTTGACTACAAGGATGATGCAACTGCATTCAACGGTATCAAAAAGGGTACTATCGCAGGCAAGGGCGTTGTTAACAACAAAATGAGCAACTACCTTATGCAAATTCTTGAAAAGCACGGTGTTCCAACCCACTTTGTTGAGGAGCTTTCGGACAGAGAAACCGCAGTAAAAAAGGTTACCATCGTTCCGCTTGAGGTTATTATCCGTAACAGAGCGGCAGGCTCTATCTGTAAGAGATTAGGTCTTGAGGAGGGTATGGATTTTGTTTGTCCGTCAATCGAATTTTCGTACAAGGACGACGAACTCGGCGACCCGCTTATCAACGGCTATCACGCAATTTCCTGCGGCTTTGCAACAGCCGAGGAGGTTGAAACAATCAAGGCTATGGCTTTCAAGGTAAATGATGTATTAAAGGAATATTTCGCTTCAATCGGCGTTGAGCTTATCGACTTTAAGCTCGAATTCGGTAAAACTGCCGACGGCACAATCGTTCTTGCCGATGAAATCAGCCCCGACACCTGTCGTTTTTGGGATATCAAAACACATGAAAAGCTCGACAAGGACAGATTCAGACGTGACCTCGGCGGCGTAGAGGAAGCTTACGAAGAAATGATGAAAAGAGTAGGATTGAACTAATGAACAAGGATACCTATAATTCACCGTTCAACGCCCGTTACGCAAGCAAGGAAATGCAATACATCTATTCTCCGGATTTCAAATTCAAGACTTGGAGAAAGCTTTGGATTGCACTTGCTGAAGCAGAAAACGAGCTTGGACTAAACGTTACACAGGAGCAAATTGACGAGCTTAAAGAACACGCAGACGATATAAACTACGAGGTGGCGCAGGAATACGAAAAGAAATTCCGTCACGATGTAATGAGCCACGTTCATGCATACGGTGAGCAATGTCCGAAAGCAAAGGGCATCATTCACCTCGGTGCAACCTCCTGCTATGTCGGTGACAACACAGACGTTATCACTATGCGTGAAGCACTCCTGCTTGTTAAGAAAAAGCTTGTTAATGCAATAGCAAGCGTTTCAAAATTTGCAGATGAATACAAGGATATGCCCTGTCTCGGCTTTACACATTTCCAGCCGGCACAACCTACAACCGTCGGCAAGAGAGCAACTCTCTGGCTCATGGATTTGGTTATGGACTTAAACGAGGTTGACCACGTTCTCGACACTCTTATGCTTCTCGGCTCAAAGGGTACAACGGGAACACAGGCAAGCTTCCTTGAGCTTTTTGACGGCGACCACGAAAAGTGCAAGGAGCTCGACAGAAAAATCGCCGAAAAAATGGGCTTCAAGGCTTGCTTCCCTGTAAGCGGACAAACCTATGCAAGAAAGCTCGACACAATCGTTTGCAACTGTCTTGCACTCATTGCACAAAGCTGCTGTAAGTTTTCAAACGATTTAAGACTTCTTCAAAATCTTAAAGAAATTGAGGAGCCGTTTGAGAAAAATCAGATAGGCTCATCCGCTATGGCATATAAGCGCAATCCTATGAGAAGCGAAAGAATTGCATCTCTTTCAAGATATGTTATGATTGACGCACTCAATCCTGCTTGGACTGCTTCGGCTCAATGGTTTGAAAGAACGCTTGACGACAGCGCAAACAAGAGAGTCAGCGTTGCAGAAGCATTCCTCGCAATCGACGGAATACTCGACCTTTACATCAATGTAACAAGCGGCCTTGTTGTTTATCCGAAGGTAATCGAAGCAAGACTTATGAGCGAGCTTCCGTTTATGGCGACGGAAAATATAATGATGGACGCCGTTAAAAAAGGCGGCGACAGACAGGAGCTTCACGAGAAAATTCGTCAGCACTCCATGGCTGCTGGTGCGGTAGTTAAGGTTGAGGGCGGACAAAACGACCTCGTTGACAGAATTGCAAACGACCCTGCATTTATGACAACAAAGGAGGAAATCCTCGCTATCCTCAAGCCGTCAAATTTCGTCGGCAGAGCACCCGAGCAAACTGCAGATTTTCTTAAAGAAGTCATTGCACCAATCCTTGAAGAAAACAAAGACCTTCTCGGAATTGACGTTGAAATCAATGTATAACATTATTATAAAAAAACAAAACCTCTCCAAATCGGAGAGGTTTTATTTTGTTAAAGCAAGGTATCTGTTGTATACAAAATCAACAACATATTGCTTATCAACGTTTATTTCAATTGAATTTGCTATTCGTACAATATCGTCTTTTTTAAGTGTAGGATATTGGAAGTCAACATCAATATTTTCACAAAGCTCACGCCACAGGGTGATTAGTAAATCATTTTGTGATACTTGCGTTGAGGTATAGCCTCTTGAAATAAGTGCGATATTATTATCAAAATTCGGCGCTGATTTTTCGATTGCTCCATTCTCGGAATTTCGCAAAACACCGTAATTATTTGTATGTCTATCCATATTCATACAAAGGGTATCCATAAAAATAATCTTTAGATAATCGTATGCAATACGAGGACTGATTTCATAAAGCCTTTTATAGTTAAGCGTATAATCCTCATCATCGCCGACTATCGAAGCGGCGCTTTCAAAATCATATTTTTTTGAAAGCGTGAAATCCTCTGTAACAACACAATCGCCGTCTTGCTCATACTGAGCCATATCATAGCCGAAAAAAGTGCCGAGCTTATAAATAAAAATCTCGGAAAAGCGTTCCTGCGGACTTTCCTTTTTATACATATACCACTTGTTATTTCTTAATCGCCAGCATTTTTCAAAGCTTCCGATATTGGTAAGCTCCGGTGATTTTGAATATTCGCAGTGTATATATTTCGCATTTGAAATACTTTCAAAGGTTCCGAAAAGTGCAACATCGGCAAGACTGTCATCATTAAGCAAAATATCTTTATATTCAATATTTTCGCTGTCAAATTTTATCCAATAATTATCCGTTACTGTTGCAGCGTGAGCCTTCAAAACAGTTGAAGCGTCACTTGTATCGGTAAGCCTGATAACCTTTTTTAGCAGTCGGGAATTTGTCCTGTGTCTGTCAACGGCACGTGAACAAATCCACGGCGTTATATCCGCACCCTTTTTCAGCATTAAGGGCAGACAAGGATTATCATCAACAATTATATCATTTTCAATTCGTGAAACGACACTATCCTTGTGCATTAAATATCCGTTCAAAAGCTCACCTCCTGTATAGATTATCCGTCAAATTATTTTACAAGACTTCTTAAAATTTCTATTTCCTTTGCGTAGCCGTCGAGCTCGTTTGGTGTTTCGAGGAACATAGGAAGCGTACTCAATACAGGGTGGTTAACGATTTTTTCAAATGCGTTTATTCCTATATATCCCTCGCCTATTTTTTCGTGTCTGTCCTTATGGGCACCGATAGGATTTTTGCTGTCGTTTAGGTGAAGCGCCTTAAGTCTGTCGAGACCTATCACACTGTCAAAATGCTCAAGCACTTCGTCAAGACTGTTCACAATATCATAGCCGCCGTCGTGGACATGGCAGGTATCAAGACAAACGCCCACCTTATCGCTTTGCTCAACCCTCTTGATAATCTCGTTAAGCTCCTCAAAGGTTTTTCCGACTTCACTGCCCTTGCCCGCCATTGTTTCAAGCAAAACGGTAGTCGTCATATCTTCAAAAATAACCTCGTTGAGTATTTCGGCAATCTGCTCAATTCCCTTTTCCTCGCCCTGACCGACGTGAGAGCCGGGGTGAAAATTATAAAGCTGATTGGGAATAAGCTCCATTCTTGCAATATCGTCCTTAAAGGTTTCAAGCGCAAAGGTACGAACATCTGCCTTTGCAGAACAAGCGTTAAGAGTATACGGAGCATGAGCAAGCACGGTGCCGAATGAATCGTTGGCATTTACAAGTTTCAAAAATTCATCTATATCCGCTTTGTCAATATCCTTTGCCTTGCCGCCTCTTGGGTTGCGTGTAAAAAACTGAAATGTATTTGCGCCTATTGACAACGCTGTTTCGTACATATTCACAAAGCCTTTAGAAGCGGACAAATGAGCACCAAGCTTAAGCATTAAATTCTTCCCCTTCTTATGTCGTCGTCTGCCTTGCCGCTCATAATATACTCAAGCAAATCGGCAACACAGCCCTTATTACAATGGCACGCCTCGAATTTACAAATCTTATGTATTGAACTTGGCGCCTGACCTGCGCAGGCAGGAAGTCCGACAGTTTTGAGCATATCCCAATCGTTATAGTAATCTCCGATTGCGGCAATATGACTCTTTTCTATACCAAGCATATCAGCGAGCTTCAGAATTCCGACGCCCTTGTGGGTATCCTTTTGGAGCATTTCAAGAGTGAGAATTGACGAGGACATAAAGTTTGCGTCCGGATTTTCAAGAGTTGCGATAATCTTTCGCAGCTTGCCTATCATAACCGGATTTGACCAAAAGATAACCTTCATCCAGCCTTCTGACGGAATATCGTCAATAGAATTAACATACTCAAATTTTGCCTTATCAAAATGCATTGTAAAGCGTGACATCAAGCCCTTATTTACAATATATACATAGTCGTCAAAATACACTCCGATATCGACGCTCTTGAA
>CAMFQI010000055.1 GCA_945980015.1 uncultured Eubacterium sp.
ATTGGGTGATGTGATGTCACCACTACATACACATTTCTGTATATGCTGACTGTTTAGGAATTGTCTTACTCACGACTAAAGTCACGAGTGTGCGACAATTCATTTCAATCAAATTGTCATCGTGAATGTCCTTGTACATAGCCATAAATGTTTTACGGCTGTTGGACGGTGAAAATTTCTGAAGGTCTTTTGGAGTGAAGTTAATTTCATCCTTTTTAAACTTAGCAATATCTCTATGTATGTATATCTCAAACATAAGTCTTGCCACAATGTTTATTTCATCAGACGTAAGGTCACCCTCGACTGCTCTGTACCTTTCGTCATTCTCAACAATAAACTCGTCAATGATTGTGAGAGAAACAGGAACGTTGCACCGCCACTTCCACATTGTAAGAGCTTCCTCAACAATAGCGTTGGCTCTTTCAGTGGCAAGCTGTAAAGATTCCTCGTCAGTCAGATTATAATAATCAAAGAACTCTTCGTCTTCCTCTATAATATGGAAGAATCTTTCAATGATTTTTGAAACCGGAGTTGACACTGAAATCACCACCTTATTTTACTTTTTAGATTCATCTGCCGTTTCCGATGCACGCTTACCCTTAGTAATCTTCTTTTCAACTTCGGGAACTGCAACAGCGTTTGTTGTTTTGGGAGCAGTAGCTTCAGCAAGAAGCTTTGCCATTTCTGCCACCTGTTTTTCCAGAGCAGCAATCTTTTCTGTGTAAGAATCGGGAACGGTTTCCTTGGGAGTAAGCTTAATTGCAGACTTATACTTACCGGTCTGAAGTTCCTTATATCTCTTTTCAATAAGATTGCTAGTACGTGTAGGAATATCTGCACCTCTGCTTGTCAGCCACATAGCCAAACCACGAACTTCATCAAACTGTGTGATGTTGTCGATATTTACAATCTTCTGCAAACCGTCCAAAGTGGGATGCCTCAGAATATCTTTGATTTCCTCGGTAGTCATAAGCTTGCGCCAATCGTGCATCTTGAGCACATCCTCATACAGTTCCTTTTCATCTTCGGGAGCAAATCGCAGCAAACCAATCTTGAATGTGTTGGTTGAACTGTGAATGTAACGAATGTCGTCAAGCTCCACAGGGAATGTTGAAGGATTACCATTATTGTCACAAGGAGAAATGACAAAACCATCATTCTTCGTCTTTACACAGACGGGGGTAAAACGATAGTTATATAACTCATAAATTTTTGCCATTATTCATTTATCCTTTCTTGAAGTAAAGGGTGACCTCCGCAATTGCGAAAGCCACCCCGCTGATTATTCGGAGAGAGTAATCTTAGCTACATTCTCAATGTTTGTGATAGCGTATCCGTAAGTGAAGTCCTTAATAGACAGGTGAACCATCTCAGAATTGTTGTCCATAGTCTCGTAAGTATGAACCTCACCCTTCATATCGAGAGTACCGATCTTACCAGCCACACCGAAAATACGTTTCTATTACGTTTAAGAAAAATGTTTGTTTATTATTGATTCTATATTGTCAAAATCCGTGTAAGGGATTCGTATTAAAGTTATACCATTATCTTTACAATATTCATCTTTTAGTTTATCTCTGTATCTCGTTTTTTCAAATAACGCTTGAGGAGTTCCTTTATTATCATGCTTCACAAATCGTACAGGGTGAAAGTGTTGTTCTCCATCGTATTCAATACAGGTGTTATAATCAGGCAAAAAGAAGTCAAATCGCAAATAGTTAATATATTTACAATTGTCAAATGTATGCTCGGTATTATAAGAAATTTTCAGAGTGTCAAGAACTTCTCCTATTTTCTTTTCCCCTTGTGAAACATTACATTTAGGGCAACCTCTGCCTTTTAATATTGATGTAGGTAAAGTATCCCACAAATATCCACATACTTTGCATCTGAAATTTGCATGGTGCGACATATCTATATATCCGCCTATATATTCAACATATTCATTTTCACTTACTCTATCGGCAAACATTTCTTCCGATACTTTAATATGATTTGAACATTTTGGGCAACCTGAATTGGATTTATTTAACAATGCGTTAGATACAGCAAACCATTCATAACCACACTCACTGCACTTAAAGTGCATCTTTTTGTTTACTCCACTAAATAAGTCAAGTGGAATAATATTTGGGTGCTTGATATTCATCTCGTTTATATATTCTTCGTGAGTTCTCCTGTTTTGATTTTTATTTGCACACAATGGACAACCGTGACCACCTAATAATATGTGAGGAAAAGTTTCCCACACGTTTCCATCTAACATACAGCGACAGACGATTTTGGAATTGTTGCTTTTATATTCAGATAAAAACTCAATATTCGGATTAATATTTTTAATTTCATTAATAAATTGAGTGTGAGTTTTTCTTATAGCCTTAGCACGCTCTTTAGCTGCACAACATATACAATTTCTATAATTCCCAAATTTATCTTTTTCAATTAAGCATCTAGCATTAACTTCACGAGTGTCACCACAAGACCGACATTTTCTTAGTACAGGTTTTCTTAACCCGTGAAATTCACTTAAGACTTCAAAAAATGGATGATTATCGAGTATGTATATTATTTCATCTTTTGTGATATACATCATTCCTTTATTGTTAATTCTTACACAATTAACATTTATTATAAACAAACATTATATGGACGCTACTCCATTCTCGTTGCACAAAGCAACCTCATACTTTCATATGAGTACAGACTATATCTTCATCTTTATAACTTCCGAATTATAAAGAGCATACCACTTCGATTGCCAAACGCTTGCAATCTACTCCCTTACGGGATAGTCGTTGAGGATTCCTCTGTTCGAGGCTTTCCTGCTGATTGTCGATTTTTATGCAGTGTTTAGGATTCAACCTTGCACCATATATTTGATTTTTTCTGCTTTCGCAACTTTTCCACCTAGGCATATTTCATCCTTTTGTTTCAGTTCAAATATCTTTACGAGTTTCCAGCATTTCAATATGTATTTATTCATATGACTCACGTCAATACGCCGACTATTTATTTTGTAAATAAAATATTTAATCGGGGATAGCAAGAGAACCATCAGCCATCTTCTTAGCTGTAGGAATTGCAGAAAGAACTGCGCCGCCGTATGTGCCAAGTCTGCCATATCTGTTGATTTCATCCTTCATATCTGTGGACAGATACTGATAGAAACCGGGCATTCTGCCGATAGCCTGAATGTACTTGGAGAGAGCAACAACATTGGTTGTTCCTGTGCTCCAGTCGGACAGATAATTTGTAAGCTTGTCCATAGCTTCGATTGTAGGCACACCACCTGTAACAGCAAACACCTGATCGCCGCCGGTAATTGCAGCATCAACGCCTGCAAATACATCTGCAAACAGAGCGTTCTTCAGTGCCTCAGTTGCATATGTAATAAGTGTAGAGATAGACTTAAAACCGTTTCTGCGGAGTTCGACATAACGAATGTCTGTCTCAATCTGCTTGTTCTTCCATACGGGAGCAAGGAACTTAACATCAATCCAAGAACGATCAACATTACCGCCCTTAGCAGCATCGTAAGCAATAAGTGTATTCTTAGGTGTAGCCATTACCTCGGCATCGTCAAACTCACCAACGGAACCTCTGTCAAAGAGTTCGTCAAGCAGCTCGTCGGGCGCATTGTAAAGCTCAGTCTGTACAGTCTTAGTAACAAGAGAAGCAATCTCATTATTAACATCAACACCTCTGTTACCGATATCCTTTGCCCAAGCGTCAAGAGTAGAAGCGATTTCCTTCTCCTCGCTGGACAGTGCAAGATTGTACATACTCTTTTCGGCAGTCTTATAAATCTTGCCATCTTCCTTCATAATAGAAGCAACTTCTGTATTCAGCATAGTTTTATCTCCTTCTTTTAAAAATTAGTCAACGTATCTTACACGAGCAAGTGTGTGACCGTTATCGTTGTATGTACCAAGGAACTGGAAGTGAGTTGTGCCGGAAGCCTTTACAACCTTACCGTCAGTACCAGCCTCAACAAAATCATTGGCAACCAGAGTATTATCAAACTGATCAGTACCAATAACATCTGCATTGTCGAGCATATTCAGCACTACAAACTCGCCTTCCTTGATGGTATTGAACTGCTCGTCATAGTCAGAGAAATCTGCTCTTGCAGCATTCAGACCATAAGGTACAGGAGCCTTGTTTACAAATGCAACATCTGTAGCTGTTGCAGAATCAGCAACATCAACAGTCTTTGTTGCATAATCATACTTTACAAGCATACCGGTCTTAAGATCGCCGGCAGCCTTGAATGTTGCGTCGCAAGGACGCTGTTCATTAATCTGGAAAAATCTCAGCATATCAATTATCCTTTCTCTTTCTTTTTACTTACCAAAGTAAGAATCCATTACACTTCTGAAATCAGTAGCGGATACATCCTCACCATCGGAAATGTTTGCCGCAGCAGCAGGAGAACTCTCAGCAACTTCAGCCTTGGGTGTTTCATCGTGCTTATCAAGAGATGCGAGCAGTCTGTCCGCAATAATACTCTTAACACCAGCTTCATCCATATTTGCCAGACAAGCCTTGAGAGTTTCGTCGCTTTCAAACTCAGCTTCAGCAATAAATCCTGACTTAACAGCTCTGCCGACAATCTGTGCCCTCTTCTCAGCCTTCTCCGCTTCAACACGCTGACGCTCAACCTCGGAATACTTTTCCTTGTAAATCTTCAGTTCTGCAACCTCAGCAACAGTATCCTTGAGCTTATCAGTAAGTTCGGAAACAAGAGCGTTAGCCTTTTCAAGCTGGCTAGTCAGCGATGCAATCTTTTCAGCGTTCTCTTCCGCTTCCTTCTTTTTCTTGCACTCGCTTTCGTCCTCTTCCTCGGCACACTTCTTTTTCTTGCACTCACTCTCGTCCTCTTCCTCGGCACACTTCTTCTTTTTACACTCACCTTCATTGGGAGTGTTATCATTTGCTTCTATAGACTTAGAAGAAGTTGAAGACTCAGGAGAGGGAGTGGTTTCGGGGTCTGTTTCCTGAGCGTTCTCAATCTCAGGTACAGAATCAATAATCTTCTCAGTATCCAATTCTGCAATCTCCTTTTCCTCAATTTTATTTATACTTTTAATCGAGTCTCTTGCCAAAGCAACGGCAAGTTCAAACTCGTCAGTATCGCTATTTTCCTGTGCGGCGCACTGTACCATACCCGCACCCGGCACTGCACCCGGTACATTTGTACCCAGCAGACAGTTGCCAATAAATGAAATATCCTTGAGAATTTTACCCTCTCTGACAATCTCAGAGTTCTCGGCAATAAGTTCCCAAGATGTATGAACCTTGTTTGCAGCCCAAAGCTTGTCAAGAACCATACAATACTCAGGACATCTGACAGACCATATCTTTGCCTGAATCATAATGCAGTTCTTTTCACCTGAGTAACCTGCAACGTTACGCTTCTCCACCCAAGCATTGACAACACTGCCGATAGGTGTAGTTCCATATCGGTACACAGTTTCACCGTTGGCCATTTTCTCCTGATATACTTCGTGACCTCTGAAGTCAACAGGATTGCCATCACTGTCAGTTACAAGCTTAGCCACAATAGGAAATCCGATGATTGATTCACAACTCTTCTGACCTTCCTCAGTTGTGATGAAACGCTTATTCAAATCCCATTCGTCCAGCACAGAGATAAGAAAGGTCCCAAGCTTGTATGTCTTAAATTCTGCAAGCTCAACAAGATTGCCGCTCATTACAAAATTTTCACTCATACATTCATCTCCTTTCTGTAATCTCTGTCATAGTCCTGCTTATCACCGTCAGAAGGATTGTCGGATATAGGTCTGCCACCTTCTGAATCAGCGTCATCACCGGACTTGGTATATAGGGACTGATGTGGCGTGAATATTTCATCAAAGCCATTCGCATTCTCTTCAATTCTTCTCTGCTTTTCGTCCTCAATAGAGAAGCCGAGAGTTTCATAAGCAGTTTTCATCGAACAGTTAAGCTTACTGTATAAGAGTTCAACAAGCCCTTTGCGAACGTCAATGTCAGTCTGCTCGGCATCAATGATAGAAACCTTGGGAACAAACTCCGCACCTATGCCATTGTCTGCCAGCACAATGCGATACCATTCCTCAAGCATCTTTTCAAACTGCTCAGAAATTTTATTGATAACAGCCATCAGCTGATTGATAGATATAGTAGCCACAGTAAAAGCCTGACCACTCTCAGAATTTAGAAATCCAATTCCGAGTGTAGTCATAACGATTGAGCGGTAAAGGTTTATCTTTTCATAGTCGATGTCCTCAACTTTTGGCTCAATGTATGATACACTTTCAACAGCAGGAGGGCAGGTAACTACAACCGTAGGCATCTTCCAAGCCGACATAAAGTTTTTGTGAGCATAAGCCATCTCGGTCAAACCGTCACGCTCTGCCTTGTCGCCAAGAATCTCTTTACGCAGTGTCTGGCAAATAATCTTTTTAGACTTTGCCTTGTTGTTCAAGTCATCAGCATTATATAAATTGCGAAGCCTAAGCAACGGCTCCAACGCCCTAAAGAAAGGTGTAAGCCCGTACTTGCGACTCATATGTTGTATGCGGATAATGCCGCTGTATCCTCTCCTCAGCTTTGCATAACGCTCACCGTTCTTGAAAGCTTCGTAAACCTCTTCGGGATAGTTCTCTTTTATATCCTCTTCGAGGTTTTGCATAAATAATTTTTTGTTCTTTTTGGTTTTTAGATAAGTCTTACTTAGGCGAGATTTCAATTCTGTCATATCAATCAAAATCTCAGGTCTGCCGTTCACATCATAGTCTGATACAATTGCCACACCGAGAGGGAAGTAGTTCGCAGCATAACTTCCTTTCTCTCCACGCATACACATAATGTAATTGCCTTCAGCAAAACTCATAGGTATTACATCTCTTAGAATGACATCGAGATTTATCTGTTTGTTGAAATTTTCAATTATCGCTTCGGCTTTTTTCAGTTGCTTAGACTTGTTCCTCTGGTCGGGATATTTGTTGTAATCAAGCTTAAGCCTTGTGTTGACATTGGTTTCAAGAGCTTCATATGTCTTGCCAAACAAATCATCAACGTTTATGAAAAATCGTACAACAGAATTGATCTTCAGAATTTTCTGAAGGTCACTCTGCGGCGTTATAGCAAGCTGCTCGATTTCTTTAAAGGTTATAGAAACATTTGAAGAACCTTCATTAAGGTACACAGCATACTTTTCATTCTGTGGGTCATAAGTGTCCAGTGCAGACTGAAGCATCTGTTTGACCTTTTCCGATGTGGTAATGATAGTCGTGTC
>CAMFQI010000056.1 GCA_945980015.1 uncultured Eubacterium sp.
ATTGTAGTGGGATTTGGCTGCGGTGAGCCGCTTCATATCGAAAGAGCGTTGGAGTCGCACTATAAGGAGTACAAAAATGTTGAGATTATCAATATGCTCACTCTCGTTGAGTCGCCGTGGAGCGCAGATGAGCTGAGAGGACATATTAAGCTTAATACTCTTTTTGCTTCAAAGTCGACAAGAGCCGCAATCAACAACGGTAACAGTGAGTTTACAACCTCTCATTTCTATGAAATTCCCGATATTATCGAAAACTATATTTGTCCGAGAGTGTCCGTCGTCATGGTATCTCCTCCGGATGAGCACGGTTATGTTTCGTTCGGAACAAACGTTGACTATGCAAAGGGTACGACTGATTATTGCGAGGTCGTTATTGCGCAGGTAAACAAATATATGCCGAGAACCTTCGGTAATTCAATCAAGCACGTGCGTGATTTTACCTGCTTTGTTGAACACGACGAACCGCTGCCCGAGGTTTTGAGCGGTGAGGTCAGCGCAGTTGATATGGAAATAGGCAAGTATTGTGCTCAACTCATCAACGACGGCGACTGCCTTCAGCTCGGAATAGGCAGTATTCCAAATGCCGTTTGTCTTCAGCTTACCGACAAAAAGGATTTGGGACTTCACAGTGAGCTTGTCGGCGACGGAGTTGTTCCTCTTCTTGAAAGCGGCGTAATTAATAACAAGAAAAAGCAGACGAACAAGGGCAGAACTGTTTTGGGTGCGGCTTTCGGCTCAAAAATTCTGTGCGACTACATAAATAATAATCCGTCCGTTGAGCTTCATCCGATTGATTATGTAAATAATCCTATCGAAATTGCAAAGAATGATAATATGGTATCCGTTAACTCCTGTCTGCAGGTTGACCTTTTGGGTCAGGTCGTTTCGGATACAATCGGTCTTTCGCAGTTTTCCGCAGTAGGCGGTCAGGTTGACTTTGTAAGAGGCGCAACTATGTCAAAGGGCGGTCGATCAATTATCGCAATGCCGTCAACCGCACGAGGCGGAACTGTTTCCCGTATCGTTCCGATTATTACCGAGGGAAGTGCTGTTACTACTCCGAGAAATGACGTAAATTATGTTGTAACGGAATACGGAATTGCTCAGCTTAAGGGAAAGACCTTAAAGGAGAGAGCAAAGGCGCTTATCCGTATTGCTCACCCCGCCTTCAGACTTCAGCTTATGCTTGAGTACAAAAAGCGCTTTGGTGAGGAGCCGTTTACCGACGAGGAAATCAAAACCTTAAAGGATCTGGTTATCGAAAAAATCCAGACGGAAAAGGAAAGAATAACCGCTTCTATTGAGAGCAAAATTGAAAAAATTAAATCAAAGAACTGATTTTATAGGCGTACCTCGACTTCGGTACGCCTTTTTTACTATTGTTGGCTATTGTAAAATAAATGAAAAATATTTATGACAATTCTTGCACGAAGTTAAATTTTGTGTTAAAATAAACACAGTTAAGCAGCAGGTAATAAACTATAAATAAACTAAGGAGAAAAATATGTCACTCACGAAATCAACCCATTTCGGAATCGCAAGAAAAATTGTTTCCAATATGACGGCTGAAAGCTGGGAGCAAATTCCACACGCAGGTCTTCTTTACGAGCCTGAGGTAACCGAATTTCTTAAGGAATGTAAAAAGCTCAACGAGGGCTGTACAGATAAATCTAAAAAAATCACAATCAATACCGTTATGATTAAGGTCATCTGCGAGGGACTCAAAGAAGCACCGAAGATGAATGCACATCTCGAATTTAACCGTAAGCTCGTTCGCGGCTGTCTTCACGAATTTGACCACGTTGACGTTTCAATGCCGATGATGCTTCCAAACGGCGAAATGATGACAATTAATATGCACGATATGGGTTCAAAGACCCTTACCGAAATGACCGAAACAATCAACGACAGTATTCGCAGAGCAAAGAATACCGATATGAACGAGGTTATGTTTGAGGTATCCTTGGATAATACTCTTCAAGGTCTTAAAAAGGGTAAGATTTTGCAGGCAATCCGCCGTTTGTATGGCTCAAAGACAGGTAAGCATAAGGTAAAAACTCTTTCGGGAAAGGCAAAGAAGGAATATTATTCTATCCCGACTACCAAAAGACTTACGAAGCACGATATCGAGCAGGGCACCATTACTATTTCAAACCTCGGCTCAGTTTACCGTGAATACAGAGGAGCTTGCACTCTTCTTGAGATTATTCCGCCTCAGGTTGTTGCTATTGCAATCAATTCCGCACAGCAAAAGCCTATCGTAGAAAACGGCGAGATTAAGGTTGGAACAGTTATGCCGCTTTCGATTTGTATAGACCATAAGGCACTTGACTACGGCGATATCGTTCCGTTCTTCAAGAGACTTGACGAAATTTTCGCTAATCCGTCGGTTATTCAGGAATGGAAGTAATCAAAAAATATTAGACGGCGACAACTTCTGATTTTCGTAATATGATTTAACAAACGCTCTGAGCTCGTTCAGGGCGTTTTTTGTATCACTGTTTTTTTCATCGGGCAGCATTTCAACACTCTTTGCAATTTCGTCAAGCATATCGTGGGAGGAAAAAATATATATTTTGTCGTTGTGCTTTCTCCAATAATCCTTTATTCCGCTTAAATCCTCGCTTTGCGCAAGGCTTTCCATCGTGTCGCAAAATTCCCTGACCTCGTACTGCTCGTATACGCAAAGTCCGATTGCAAGAGAAATAAGAAGTATTGCTATCCAAATTCGCTTCATTCGGGCTTTTCCCCCTTTTTGACTATATAAACATTTCCGTTTTGCGAGATGTTCATAAGCATAATGTTTTCGATTTGCTCGCCGTTTATTACTGCGCTGAGGCGTATTTCATCCTCGCTTATCGAAACGTTTGAATAATATCCCTCGACTGCCTTTCCGTCCAAAACAACGGTTATCGGAACATCTGCTTTGTCCGTTTTTAATCCTGCATCATTCGGAGTAATAGGTGAAAACTGTGACTTTTTTTGTACCGATATTACGCCGTTCGTTTCGACTATTGCATTTTCAACCTGCGAAATATCGAAAACCCCTGCCTGCCTTACACAGTCCACTAAATCGTCCATAGTATAGCGTAGTCTTGTAAGCTCATTTTGTTGTATTTCTCCGTTTCGTATAACAAAAATCGGCTTGCCCTGTATCAAATTTCTAAACTTTATGGACTTCATTGAAAGAGCCGAATTTATTATTTCAAGGCTTATGAAAATTCCGATAGGTATGAGAGAATTTGCAAGCGGCATACCATTGTCCTCAAGCGGAACCGTCGCAACCGCACTTATGAGTATGGTAATAACAAGCTCCTGCGGATTTAATTCGCCGACCTGTCGCTTTCCCATTACTCTTACCGAAACCGTTATAAAAATGTAAATGATTATTGCACGAACCAATGTTATTGCCATTTTATTCACCGAAAATATTTTGCTCACGGTGTTGCATATTATTCAGCTTTTTTCTGATAATAAAATCGGTGATAGTGTGATTTACTTAACGAACGATTATGAAATTAACAGGCTTAAATTCAAGGACGATTTTCGTGATTGCTCCGATTTTTTGCTCAAAGAAATTGAAATCGGCGAGCGCAGAGCGTTTGTGTGCGTTATGGACGGACTTGTTGACTCTTTGCAGCTCGGTCAGTTGATTGCCGAGCCTCTTTTGACTGCAGATATGAGCTTGTCCGATGAGCCTGAGCCTCTTGAAATAATAAAAAAACGCCTCGTTCAATGTGCCGAGCAAAACGAAGCAGAAACCTTTGATGACGCATATTATTTTTTGATGTCGGGCTTTGCCGTATTGGTAGTCGAGGGCTGTGCAAGAGCGCTTGTGTTCGGTATTCAGGGCTGGACAAGGCGTGATACTGCCGAGCCAAAAACAGAAGCTAATGTAAAGGGCGCAAAGGAATGCTTTGTTGAAAGCATAAACGATAATAAGGCTCTTTTGCGAAAACGTCTGAAAACCTCCCACTTAAAGCAAAAGCAGCTTAAGCTCGGTAAGGCGGCTAAAACTCCCGTTGCGATATGCTATCTTGACGACCGTGCGGATATGAACGCCGTTAATGAAATTGAAAAACGGCTGAATGAAGCGAATTTCAATACGGTTTTGGATTACGGCGAGGTTTTGGCTTTCATCGGTACAAAACGAAAATCATTTTTTACCACCGTCGGAAACACCGAACGTCCCGATGTTCTTGCCTCAAAGCTTTTAGAGGGCAGAGTTGCCGTTATGATTGAGGGAACGCCGTTTGTTATATATACTCCCTATTTATTTTCGGATAATTTCAGTGTACCCGATGATTACGATAATCCGCCGTTTTTTGCGTCTTTTATGAGAATACTGAGGTATTTTTCGTTTTTAATATCACTTTTTTTGCCCGGTGTTTTTGTTGCGGTAGATACGTTTCACCAGGAGCTTATACCGACAAATCTGCTTTATCTTATTGCAACAAATGAGGCTACAACTCCGTTCAGTCTTATGACAGAGGCAATACTCGTTCATCTGCTTTATGAAATAATGCGTGAGGGCGGTCTACGACTTCCCGAAAGCGTTGGCCACGCCGTTTCGATTATCGGCGCAATCGTAATAGGAGACGCCGCAGTTTCGGCAGGCGTAATAGGTGCGCCTATGCTGATAATTGTTGCAGTGACGGCGGTTTCGTCGTACGTTGTTTATCCGCTGTACGAAAGCCTTGCGGTACTGCGAATACTTTTCATTATTATCGGCGGCACTACGGGTATATACGGAATTATGATTTTCGGCGGTATGTTATTTTGCAATATATGTTCGCTCAATGCCTATGGTGTTTCTTACGGCTCGCCGTTTTCTCCGCTTACCTCTTCGTCACTAAAGGATACGCTTGTACGTTCTTCGTGGAAAAAGCTGGCAAAACGACGTATAAGACTTTATTCACTGAAAGGAGCAAACAAAAATGACCGAGGCTAAAAGCGGCGTAATATCTCAGGGTCAGCTTTTCTTTTTGATATTCGTGTCACGCACAGTGGTTTCGTTTACCAATGTTCGTGCAATCTCGGTGGGGAATTTGTCAGCAGATATCTTGCTGAGCTTTGCTATGTCCTATGCGGCGGCTTTACTGCTTTCGCTTCCCGTCGTGCTTTGCCTGAAAAAAGGAAAATCACCGCTCAAGAGTAAAATACTTTCGCCGATATACTCGTTTTATTTTCTTGTATTTTGCGCAGTAAACGTGGGACGCTTTTCATATTTTGCTTCGTCTAGAATGAATCCGAGAATTTCGCTTCTCGTTTTCTCTTTTCTTATTTTGGCTGCGGCATGCTACTGTGCATATCTCGAGATAGAAGGCCTCGGGAGATTTGCGTCATTTTGCGGCATTATTCTTTTGGTTGTAATACTTGCCGCAACAGTGCTCAATCTCGACAAATTCAACATTTTGAATTTTTATCCCGTTTGGAACAATTCAAGAGAAAATATGATTATGAACACAGCGGTTTTTACCTCAAACACGATAGAACCCTTGCTGATTTTGGCACTCGGCGACAAGGTAAATAAAAATCCGTCAAAGCCTTATTTTTTGGGTATTTCACTTGCTTTTTTGAGTGTGTTTTTGCTTCTTTTATTCTGCTTAGGTGTGCTCGGTGCAGGTGCTGACTTTAGGTCGTTTCCTATTTTTTCTCTGTTTCAGCTTGCATCATTTTTCAATACCTCACGAATGGATATTCTTCATACTGCGTTTTGGGTTCTCGGTGTTCTTTTGAAATGCTCCGTTCTCATTTATTGCTGTGTTGAATGCTTCAAAAAGCCGAGCAGAAAAAAACGCTCGATAATTTCTTCAGCAGTTGCTTTTTTGCTTACCGCCTTAATTTACTATGCAGCTCAAGGCTATATCGCAGATTATTCAAAGACCGTGATTGTTGCATTTTTTGTACTTCTCGTTGTTGTCGTTCCGACGCTTTGGCTGATTTTTTCAAAAGGAGAGGGTATAAATGAAAAGAATTAAAACAGCCCTGTGCTTAGCCCTGATATTACTGATGTCTACGGTGTTAAGCGGTTGCAAATACAATGTTCGACTTTCAGATATGTCCATTGTTCAGGGCTTGTCCGTTGATTATGAAAACAAAAAAACCTCGCTTTGCGTTCAGTATCTTGATTTGTCAAAGGGCACCGGTACGACCGATAAGCTTGAAAGTAATATAACCTCTGTTAAAAGCGGCGTTGCCGATAATATTAATCAATGCGTTTCAACAACCTCTGCAGGTCTTTCAAAGCCCTTGTTCTTCGGTCAAAACAAGGTTATAATATTCGGATTTGATTATGTTAAAAACGGAATAGACGACATCGGCTATATTTTAGAGGGCGTAAACAGTCGCCCCGATGTTCTTGTCGCCGTTTGTGAACAAAAGGGCGAGGATATGATTAAGTCAAAGGAAAATAACGCAAGGGTGCCTGCGCAAAGCCTTTTTGAAAAAATAAGAACCGGCGAGCAAATCGGCAATAGCGTAACCGTCAGCGTAAACGATGTTGTAAACCTTGTTGAATCCGAGACTTCGGATTTGTATCTGCCCCTGTTTACCGTGTCGCAGGATAACTCCGAATGTTCAGGAATTGCCGTCTTTTCCTCAAATGATTATGCCGCCTCGCTTAATGAAACCGAGAGCTTCGGCTTTTTGTTGATAAAAAATTTGATAGACGGTGCAAATATTACGGTTTACGACAAGGAATTCGGGAATGTAGGAATAGAAATAACCTCGTCAAAGGCGAGGAATAAAGCGTATTATGACAACGACCGTGTTGTTATGCAGACGAATTTGACAATGAAGCTCACTCTTAACGACGCTCAAAAAACAACTGATTCGAGAATTGATACCGAGGATACAAAAAGGATTGAAAAGCTTGTCAATAAAAGAGCCGAGCAGATGTGCAAGAGTGCCGTCGAAAAGTGCTTTTCCAATAAAAGCGACCCATTTATGCTCGGCAAAATGCTTGCAAAAAGCAATTATTCCGTCTACAAAGAAAAGGAAAACGCTTGGCGTGAAAATCTCCCCTCGGTCGAATATCAAATAAATGTTAAGTCAAATGTAAGAATGACTGACGAGAGCTATCGTCAGGGATAAATGACGAAATAAAAATACTTCCCTCGCCGTTAAAAAGTGTTACAAGCTCACTTGATGAGCCGCTTTTTGTCATTGAAATCAAAGGCACAAGCATTGTCATCAAAAAAATTATAACAAAAAGTATCAAAGCTTTTTTCATATTTATCTACTCTCCTTGAC
>CAMFQI010000057.1 GCA_945980015.1 uncultured Eubacterium sp.
TTCCTCTACGTCTCGTGGGCTCGGAGATGTGTATAAGAGACAGCAATAATATCCTTACAAGCGTAAGGGTTAATGAGATTTGCAGCACCTACCTGAACGGCGGTTGCGCCCGCCATCATCATTTCGATTACGTCCTTTGCCGTACTTACTCCGCCGCAACCCATAACGGGAATGTCACAGGCTTTTGCGACCTGATACACCATTCTGACTGCTACGGGAAAAATAGCGTCTCCGCTAAAGCCACCCATTTTATTGGCAATTACAGGCTTTCTGTTTTTTATATCAATTCGCATACCGAGAAGAGTGTTAACAAGGCAAATACCGTCGGCACCTGCTTGCTCACAAGCCTTTGCTATCGAAACAATATCGGTTACATTCGGAGACAATTTTACGAACACAGGCTTTGAAGTAACAGCCTTAACGGCTCTCGTTACCTCTGCCGCCGCTTCGCAGGAGGTTCCGAACGACAGACCGCCTCCGTGAACATTAGGGCACGAAACGTTAACCTCTAATATACCGACCTGCTCCTGTTTATCAAGAAGCTCGCAGGTATAGGCGTAATCCTCTACGCTGAAGCCGGAAACATTTGCAATAACCTTTTTATGAAAATACTCCTTCATTTCAGGAAGTTCGTGTTCTATTACGTGCAAAACACCGGGATTTTGAAGTCCTACGGCGTTTATCATACCGTTTTTACATTCTGCTATTCTCGGAGTAGGATTGCCGAAGCGAGCGTCCTTTGTAGTTCCCTTAAAGGAAAACGAGCCGAGAATATTAATATCGTAAAAATCCTTAAATTCTTTACCAAAGCCGAATGTTCCCGAAGCAGGAACAACAGGATTATCCATTTGCATACCTGCAAGATTTACGGACAAATCTACCATATAATCTCCTCCTTTACAAGCACGGGTCCGTCCTTACAAATTCGCTTATTGCCGTACTTTGTTTTGCACGAGCAACCCATACATGCGCCGAAGCCGCAGCCCATTCTTTCTTCAAAGCTGAACTGTCCCGATGTTTCGGTTGCATTATAAACAGCCTTAAACATCGGAAGAGGACCGCAGGTATAGAAATAATCGTAGTCAATATCCTTTAATGCGTCGGTAACAAAGCCCTTTATACCGTAGGAGCCGTCAACGGTTGTAACATAAACCTCAATGCCGAGTGCCTTAAATTCATCCTCATAGAACACTTCGCTTTTTGTATTGAAGCCTAAAACAACGCTCACGCTTTGTCCGTCTTTTATAAGTTCCTTTGCAAGATTATACATTGGCGGAACTCCTACGCCGCCGCCGATAAGAACAGGCTTTTTCGACTTTGAAATATCGTAGCCATTGCCGAGACCGGTAAGTACATCAAGCACGGTACCGACAGGCATATTCTTCATTTGCTCTGTTCCCTCGCCGACAACCTTATAAAGTATAGTTATCGTTTCGCCGTCATAATCGCAAACAGAAATCGGACGGCGAAGATATTTTCCGTCAAGTGCGATATTTATAAACTGACCGGGTGCGGTAATGTACTGTGTATCACCCTGCAATATCATTTTGTAAACATCCTTGGTTAAGGAAGTATTTTCCAAAACCTTATACTTGTTTTGCTTATACATAAATCACCTTATTCTGCGTCAATGGTTGAAACGCCGAGTGTAATTTCTTCCAATACGTCAAGAAGCACCTTAACTGTATCAAGAGAGGTAAACATAGTAACATTATTATCAACAGCCGCTCTGCGGATTTCGGAGCCGTCGGAATGGCTGTCGCCTGCGTTAATGTCGATTGTATTAATGACATAAGCGATATGTCCCTGACGAAGTGCAATAAGTATTTCATCGCTTTCGTCGGCAGTCAGCTTATGACGAACACGGGTTCTGATATTATGCTCTTTAAGATATTTTGCAGTTCCCTCGGTTGCTTCGATATTAAAGCCGAGGTCGTAAAATCTCTTTACAAGCGGAAGTGCCTTGGGCTTATCACGGTCGGCAATGGTTACAAGCACGGTGCCGTAATTTGCAACATTCATTCCCGAAGCCTGAATAGCCTTATATAAAGCCCGTGTGAGCGACTTATCATATCCGATAGCCTCACCGGTGGATTTCATTTCAGGGGAAAGATATGTATCCATACCCTTTAATTTGCTGAACGAAAATGCAGGAGCCTTAACGTACCAACGATTTTTCTCAGGCTTATAAACCTCTGTTATTCCCTGCTCTTTAAGGCTGTGACCGAGAATAACCTGTGTTGCAATATGAGCCATAGGAACACTTGTAGCCTTTGATAAGAAAGGAACTGTACGTGAGGAACGAGGGTTAACCTCGATTACATAAACATCGTCATTTTCGTCTGCAATAAACTGAATATTATACAGTCCGATAATTCCGATTGCCTTGCCGAGCTTCACGGAATAATCAATAATCTGCTCCTTTACCTTTTGGGAAACGGAGAAGGTTGGATAAACGGAAATACTGTCGCCGGAATGAACGCCTGTACGCTCAACATGTTCCATAATACCGGGAATAAATACATTTTCACCGTCACATATACCGTCAATTTCCAATTCCTTACCCATAATGTACTTATCAACAAGTACAGGCTGTTCGGTATTTATTTCAACGGCAGTTTGGAGATAATGACGAAGCGACTCTTCATTCGATACAATCTGCATTGCACGACCGCCCAATACGAACGACGGACGAACAAGAACAGGATATCCGATTTTTTCGGCAACTGCAACGCCCTGTTCGATATCGGTTACTGCCTCGCCCTTCGGCTGAGGGATACCGAGGTCAGTCATTACCTTTTCAAAGCTGTCACGATTTTCCGCACGGTCAATAGCCTCAACGTCGGTACCGATAATCTTAACACCGAGTGCATCAAGCGGAGCGGCAAGGTTGATTGCAGTTTGACCGCCGAGGGAAACGACAATACCGAGCGGTTTTTCAAGCTCGATAACGTTCATAACATCTTCGACAGTAAGCGGTTCAAAATAAAGCTTGTCCGAGGTAGTATAGTCGGTTGAAACAGTCTCGGGATTGTTGTTAATAATTATAGCCTCATATCCCGCTTCACGAATTGACCAAATCGCATGAACGGTAGAGTAGTCAAATTCTACGCCCTGACCGATACGGATAGGTCCTGAGCCCAATACGATAATCTTTTTCTTGTCGGAAACAATACTCTCATTTTCATTTTCGTAGGTCGAATAGAAATAAGGTACGTAGCTATCAAATTCGCTTGCGCAGGTATCTATCATTTTGTATACAGGGAAAATGTTGTTAGCCTTGCGAAGTCGATAAACATCAGCCTCGCTCATATTCCAGCAGTCGCCGATATATTTGTCGGACACGCCGAGCTTCTTTGCATCAACAAGAGTTTGAATATCACCCTTGTTTGCTTTAAGCTCATTTTCAAACATTGTAATATTCTTGAACTTTTCAAGGAAGAATATATCAATCTTCGTATTGTTATAAATCATATTTAGGTCGGCGCCCATACGAATAAGCTGCGCAATGGCATACAATCTGTCGTCTGTGCCGATTTTTACATATTCCAAAAGCTCATCTTCCGTGTAATTATCGAACTTCTTGTTGTAGAGGTGATAAACGCCTGTTTCAAGGGAACGAATTGCTTTTAGCAATGATTCCTCAAGAGTTCTGCCGATTGCCATAACCTCGCCGGTAGCCTTCATTTGAGTATTAAGCGAGTTATTTGCATCTGCAAATTTATCAAACGGGAAGCGTGCAATCTTTGTTACAACATAGTCGAGAGTAGGCTCAAAGGATGCAGGAGTGTTTGCAATTTGAATTTCGTCAAGGTGCATACCTACGCTGATTTTTGCCGAAACTCTTGCAATAGGATAGCCCGAAGCCTTTGAAGCAAGGGCTGACGAACGTGATACTCTGGGGTTAACCTCAATAAGATAATACTGAAATGAATGAGGGTCAAGGGCAAACTGAACGTTACATCCTCCCTGTATTTTAAGCTCCCTTATTATCTTCAATGCGCTGTCACGAAGCATATGATACTCTTTATTTGTAAGGGTTTGAGACGGTGCAACAACAACGCTATCGCCTGTATGAATACCGACAGGGTCGATGTTTTCCATATTACAGATTGTGATAGCGGTGTCGTTTGCATCACGCATTACTTCATATTCTATTTCCTTATAGCCCTTGATTGACTTTTCAACAAGAACCTGATGAACAGGAGAAAGCGCAAGTGCATTTTTGAGCATAATCTCACATTCCTGCTCATCATCGGCAAAGCCGCCGCCTGTACCGCCGAGTGTAAAGGCGGGACGAAGAACAACGGGATAACCGATTTCCTTTGCGGCTTTCAAGCCTTCTTCAAGACTGTTTGCAATTTCAGACGGAAGAACAGGCTCACCGAGGCTTTCACATAATTCCTTGAATAATTCTCTGTCCTCAGCACGCTCGATAGCTTCAAAGCTCGTGCCGAGAATTTCAACATCACATTCCTCAAGCACTCCTTTTTTCGCAAGCTGAACAGCAAGATTAAGTCCTGTCTGACCGCCGAGTGACGGCAAAATTGCGTCAGGTCTTTCGTGGCGAATAATACGTGCCACATATTCAAGATTTAACGGTTCCATATAAACCTTATCGGCTATATCGGTATCCGTCATAATAGTTGCAGGATTAGAGTTTATGAGAACGACCTCATAGCCCTCCTCACGAAGCGCAAGACACGCCTGTGTTCCGCTGTAATCGAATTCGGCAGCCTGTCCGATAACGATAGGACCTGAGCCGATAACCAATACTTTATGTATATCAGTACGTTTTGGCATATTATTCCGCCTCCTTTGACATTAAGCTGATAAATTTGTCGAACAGATATGTGCTGTCCTGCGGACCGGGTGCCGACTCTGGGTGATACTGAACGGAGAAAATTTTGTTTTCAGCCGACTCAACGCCCTCGGCAGTATTGTCCAAAAGATTTTTATGAGTAAGAGTGAGCGGCGTACCCTCAAGCGAATCAACACTGACTGCATATGAGTGATTTTGAGAGGTAATTTCAATCTTTCCTGTTTCAAGATTCATAACAGGGTGATTGCCGCCTCTGTGACCGAATTTCATCTTAAAGGTTTGTGCACCTAAAGCAAGAGAAATCATTTGATGTCCGAGGCAGATACCGAAAATCGGAAGCTTTCCGCAAAGCTCTTTTACAACATTAATTACCGGCTGAACATTCTCGGGGTCGCCGGGGCCGTTAGAGAGAAACAGTCCATCGGGGCGAAGCTTCATAATTTCCTCGGCAGTTGTATCATAAGGTACAACAGTTACATTACAACCCTTTTCGTTGAGCTTTCTGACAATATTGAGTTTAATACCGCAGTCTATGGCAATAACGTCAAATTTATGATTAGGCGTGCGTGAATACCATCTCGACTTACAGGACACTCTCGACACCATATCGGTTGGAATAACGTAATCCTGAAGCATTTTATACGCTTCGTCATACGGCATATCGGCGTCACAGATAATTACCTTTTGGCTTCCCTCACTTCTGATAATTCGGGTAATCATTCTCGTATCAACGCCACTTATTCCGGGAATATCATATTCATTCAAAACCTCGGAAAGAGTTTTTGTATATCTAAAGTTAGATGGCAGGTCATTATATTCTCTTACAATCAGTCCTCCCATTGTCGGTACTCTTGTTTCGTAATCGTCGTCAGCCATACCGTAGTTTCCGATAAGCGGATAAGTCATACATACCATTTGGTCTGTATATGACGGGTCGGAAATAATTTCCTGATAGCCAACCATTGAGGTATTAAATACAAGCTCGTTTACTGCAGTACGGTCTGCACCGAAGCCGTAGCCGTAAAATTCCTTACCGTTTTCGAGAATTATTTTTTTATCATAAGGCTTCATACACAATTTCTCCTTTACATATAGTTAAAACATTTTTTCCCTGTAATTTCCACTTTTCAAACGGAGTAGCCTTTCCCATAGACACGAAATCGTTACTGTCTACAATCCATTCTTCATCTAAATCAAGAAGCGCTAAATCAGCTACCTCGCCCTCGGCAATTCTGCCACCCGGGAGGTCAAAAATCTCTCTGGGCTTAATGCTCATCATATCAACAAGCTTTTCAAGAGTGATTATGCCTGTCTTTACAAGTCGTGAATACAAAACCCCAAAAGATGTTTCAAGACCTACAACGCCCATTGCCGACTTAGAAAGTCCCTTTGACTTTTCCTCCTTGCTATGAGGTGCGTGGTCGGTTGCTATTACATCAATAGTTCCGTCGACAACTCCCTCAATCAAAGCAAGCATATCCTGATGTGAACGAAGCGGCGGATTCATCTTAAAGCGGCCGTCCTCCTGTAAATCCTCATCGCACATTGTAAGGTAATGAGGTCCTGTTTCGCAGGTAACCTTTACGCCTTTTGCCTTTGCTTTTCGGATTATATCGACGCTTTCCTTAGTCGAGATATGACAAACATGATAACGCACTCCTGTTTCCTCAGCGAGTTTGCAGTCACGCTCAATTTGTTCATACTCGGAGGCAGAGCAAATGCCCTTATGGTTATGCGCCTTACAGTATTCGCCGTCGTGAATATATCCGCCCTTTAGTAGCTCGTTTACCTCACAATGAGCCGAAATAATCTTGCCGAGCCTTGCACATTCGGTCATAGCCTGTCTCATAACAGGCTCGTCCTGTACGCCTGTACCGTCGTCGCTGAAGCCGACAGCCATATCCTTTAGGGCTTCAAAGTCAACAAGCTCGCCTCTGCCCTGACGGTTTTTCGTAATGGAGGCAAAGGGGTAAACATTTATCACTGCGTCACGGTCGATTATTTTCTGCTCTACGCTGATATTTTCTACGCAGTCGGGAACAGGATTGATATTCGGCATAGGACAAACTGCGGTATAGCCACCCTTTGCGGCAGCTAACGTTCCGCTTTTTACCGTTTCCTTATAAGAAAAACCGGGTTCTCTAAGATGAACGTGAACATCTACAAAACCCGGAATTAAATACTTACCCTGTGCCTGAAATACCTTGTCAACTCCATTAGAAGAAATGGAGATACCAATACCAATAATAGTGTTATCTTTTATGAGTACATCTTGCTTTTCAAATTTGGCTCCCATATAGCAGAGAGCGTTTTTTATAAGTGTAGTCATATCGCACCTCTTTCGAGTAATTATTATATTCTAAAACAGGCAATTAGTCAATATCTAATCTG
>CAMFQI010000058.1 GCA_945980015.1 uncultured Eubacterium sp.
CCTCTACGTCTCGTGGGCTCGGAGATGTGTATAAGAGACAGCTTTTTTTATGCTTCATAATAACCGTCTGCGCTTTTGCAGGGTGCTCGAAATCGGAAACGGCTTACGATTTTATTTATCCCTTCGGCGCCGACATAAAAAGCTACGACCCGCAGGTTGCTTCAACGCAGGACGAATTTTTAATAATAGAAAACACCTTTGAGGGTCTGATAAGAATAAACGACGACGGAAGCGTTGTCGAGGGTATGGCTGACAAATGGGAAATCAGCGAAGACGGTCTCACCTACACATTTCATATCAAAGAAGGAATGAAATGGGACATTAACACCGACAAATACGACTCGGGAGAAAACGCCGGAAAATTCAAGGACAAAAGGCTTCAAATGATGGGTAAGGAATTTAATCCCGACATTACGGCAGACGATTTTGTTTTTGCGCTTCAAAGAGCGGCAAGCCCCGAAACGAACTGTCCCCTGTTTTCCACAATTTCGTGCATAAAAAATGCAAACGCAGTTCACTCGGGAAAAATGAGCAAAGACTCTCTCGGAGTTGTTGCAACAAATCCTAATGTGCTTACAATAACGCTTGAGCATAAGGACGACAGCTTTATGAATACGCTAACCTCGGCGGTTGCAATGCCGTGCAACGAAGAATTCTTCAATGCAACTAAGGGCAGATACGGTCTTGATACAAAGTACACTCTGTTCAACGGTCAGTTCTATGTAAACCAAATATTAGAGTCCTCGTATCTTCTCAAAGCTAACAAGCAATACACGGGAGCATATCCGACAAAGGCGAAGGAGCTTACCCTGAAAATCGTCGCTGATGAAGACAAAAACGAGATCATCTCAAAATTAGAGGACGGTTACTATGACGCAGCGTTCATAAGCGGTCACGACAGCGAGAGCATAAAGAAAACAAAGGGCATTTCCTATATTGAATATCAGGATACAACATGGGCGTTTATTCTTAATTCAAACGATGAGGCTTTGCAATCCGAATCAATACGCAGAGCGTTTTGCGAGGGCTTCAGCAGACAGGACGATTTCGGTAAGGAATACATCAAAGCCGCCAAAAACCTTATTCCTGCTTCAAGCCTCATTAACGGAAACAACGCCGTATCTGCAATGGGCGAAACGGCTTACGCCTACGACAAAGCAGAAAGCATAAAAAATTGGAAAAAGGGGCTTAATGTAATCAAACAAAACGACATCAGCATAACAATTATTACACCCGACTATATGGAGGAAAGCACGAAACGTCTTTTACAGGGTGTTCAAAGCGGTATCGGAGAAACCTTTCAAGACTCGAAGGGCAACGCCGTAAAGCTTACATTAAAGGTTGAGCTTATGAGCGAAGCTGAAATTAAGTCGGCTATTGCCCAAAATGAATACGATATTGCGCTCGTACCGTTTAGGGCAACCAACAGCAGCGCTGTTTCATTTTTAAGCTCCGTTATCGAAAGCGGCTACGGAGATTACGACAAGGACAAGGCAAGCTCGTATATTGAAGCGGCTCAGTCCTCAGGTGAGCTTGGCGAAATTGCAAAAAATCTGAAAAATGCAGAGAATGAGATACTAACCTCCTGCACCGTTTGTCCGGTAATTTACGAAAGCAGCTATTATGCAAGTGCAAAGGGCGTTACTAATATTCAGTTTCACGCAGGAACGGGAAGGGTGAGCTTTGTAAATGCCGAAAGAGAATAACAAAAACAGAACTCTTGCGATATTTTTTTGGATATGCGTCGGTCTTTGTATGGCGGCAATCTTTTATTTCAGCTCACAAAGTGCAGATGTCAGCGCAAGTCAAAGCGGCTTTATCCAAAAAATAATCGAAAGCATATTCGGAATAAGCACGACTACGGATTACGTTGTGCGCAAGCTTGCGCATTTTTGCGAGTTTTTAGGGCTCAGTCTCCTTTCCAACGCCGCATTATATTTTACCTGCGGCAAGGTGAAGGCATTTTTCGGCACCGCAATTTCATCGGCTTACGCAATAACCGACGAGGTGCATCAAATATTCGTTGACGGCAGAAGCTGTCAGCTTACGGACTGGCTGATTGACACGGCAGGCGCCGTGACAGGATTGGTTATATTTTTAATAATCTACATATTTATCGGCAAAATAATCTTGCCGAAGCTAAAAAACAGGAGGAATTGAAAATGAACGTACTTACATTTGATACAGAGGAGCAAATAGGAATTGCCGCAGGATATTATATGTGCGGTCAGGTTTTGCAAAAGCCGGATAGCGTGCTCGGTCTTGCAACAGGCTCAACGCCTGTAAGAGCCTACAAGCATATGATAGAGCTTTACAACAAGGGCGCAGTTGATTTTTCGCAGGTTACAACCTTTAACCTTGACGAATATGTTCACCTTGATGTTAACGACAAAAACAGCTACCACAGCTTTATGCATGACAATCTTTTCGATTACATAAACATTCCTGAGGAAAACATCAACTTCCTTGACGGAAACGCCGAGGATTTGGAGGCTGAATGTAAGACTTACGAAAAGCGAATTAAAAAAAGCGGCGGAATTGATATTCAGCTTTTGGGTATCGGCTCAAACGGTCACATTGCATTCAACGAGCCTGCCGAAAGCTTTCAGCGTTGGAGCCACATTGTTGAGCTTAAGGAAAGCACAATTAGAGACAATTCGAGATTTTTCAATTCTATCGACGAGGTTCCTACAAGAGCGCTCACTATGGGTATCGGCTCAATAATGCAGGCAAAAAGAATACTCATCATTGCAATCGGCGAGCAAAAGGCAAAGGCAATCAAGCAGCTTATTGACGGAAATGTTACACCTCAATGCCCCGCTTCCGTTTTGCAATTCCATACAGATGTTACGCTTATGCTTGATAAGGGTGCCGCTTCATTGCTGTAAAGTAGGGTGAAAAAATGAAAGAACTGAATAAAAACAAGAAAATTGCAATAATCGTAGTTGCCGCAGTAGTTGTCGTTGCTGTTGCGATAGCAATTATTTTTTCCGTAAAAGGCACCGGTAATACATCCGGCGAAGCAACAAGCGACGCTCTTACACCGGTATATGAAACTGTTATTGATGAGCAAGGCAACACCGTTACAAAGGTCGACGAAAACGGCGAGCCTGTAACAAAGGTTGACGAAAACGGAAAGCCCGTTTACGAAAGCTCGGCGTCAGGCAATAATCAGTCGAATAGCAATTCCGACAGTACAATAGAAATCAACACGGAGCAAACCTCAGAATACACAACAAAACCGCCGTTAGACGCAAATATAGGCCCCGAAATTCCTCTTGATGAATATGCGCTGACAGAATCGCTTGCATTACATGATTTGCAAAGTTACTACAACAACTTCTACGAAGACAAATACATCGTCAACTATGACAAGCCTAACAACAAGGACGCTGACAATATATGCTTTGCTGTTTTTGAAAGAAGCGATAAGGTAAAAACCAAGATTGAATATCATGTTATGGCAGATCTTCTAAACGGCACTTATACCCAAATTGATAAAAAAGGAAATACAAAAGATATAACAAAAGAGGTTTATACACCAAAAGATTAAGGAGACGTACAGTCATGGAAAATAAAGAAACATTTTATATCACAACACCTATTTACTATCCGTCGGGAAATCCGCATATCGGTCACTGCTACACAACAGTTGCCTGCGACTCAATTGCAAGGTACAGAAGAATGCAGGGAAAACAGGTTATGTTCCTTACCGGTACCGACGAGCACGGACTGAAAATAGAGCAAAAGGCAAAGGAAAAGGGCGTTACTCCAAAGGAATATGTTGACGAGATAGTCGAGATATTCAAAAACCTTTGGAGCTTTATGAATATCAGCTACGACAGATATATTCGTACTACAGACGATTATCATATCGAAACCGTACAAAAAATATTCAAGGATTTATACGACAAGGGATATATCTACAAAGGCACATATAAGGGCAAATACTGTACACCGTGTGAAAGCTTCTGGACTGAAAGTCAGCTTGTTGACGGAAAATGTCCCGAGTGCGGCAGAGATGTAATCGAAGCAGAGGAGGAAGCATACTTCTTCAAGATTTCACTTTTCTCCGACAGACTTGAAAAGCTCCTGCTTGAAACAGATTATTTACAGCCGAAATCAAGAGCGGTTGAGCTTGTAAACAATTTCATCAAGCCCGGTCTTGAAGATGTGTGCGTATCAAGAACAACATTTACATGGGGTGTTCCCGTAACCTTTGATGAGAAGCATATTGTTTACGTTTGGATTGACGCACTTTCCAACTATATTTCCGCACTCGGATATAACAACGAAAAATATGATGATTTCGGCAAATTCTGGCCGGCAGATGTTCATATGGTTGCAAAGGATATTATGCGCTTCCACGCACTCATTTGGCCGGCAATGCTGATGGCTCTTGATCTGCCGCTTCCAAAACATCTTGCAGTTCACGGTTGGATTACCTTTAACGGTCAAAAAATGAGCAAGTCAATCGGAAATGTCGTTGACCCGCTTGTTTTGGGCGAAAGATACGGCGCAGACGCAATAAGATATCATATTTTGAGAGAAATGGCTTTGGGTGCCGACAGCTCTTTCTCGAACGAGATTATGATAAACAGAATTAACTCCGACCTTGCAAATGATTTGGGCAATCTTGTTTCACGCACCGTTGCAATGATTGAAAAATACTTCGGCGGCGAAATTCCTACAGAAAAGGAAAGCGCCGATATCGACAACGAGCTTATTGATATGGCTCTTGCTTTACGTGGCAAGGTTGACGCCTATATGGACGAAACGCAACTCAACAACGCTTTGGCAGAGATTTTCAAGGTTATTTCAAGAGCAAATAAGTATATTGATGAAACGACGCCGTGGATTCTCGGTAAGGACGAAACAAAGAAAGCAAGACTTGCCTGCGTACTTTATAATCTTCTTGAAGCAATACGCATTTCAACCACTCTGCTGTCATGCTTTATGCCATCAACAATGCCAAAGGTATGGGAGCAAATCGGCGCAGACAGTTCGCTCATAACTTACGAAAACGCCGAAAAATTCAACGTTCTGCCTCAAAATGTAAAGGTTAAAAAGGGCGAAGCACTGTTCCCGAGAATAGATGTTGATAAGGAAATCGACGAGCTTAACGCACTTATAGAAGAACAGGTAAAGCAAACTCAAAAAGCACAGCAAAAGCCAAAAATTGAGGGGCTTGCAGAAATTCAGTTCGACGATTTTGCAAAGGTTGAATTAAGAGTTGCAACCGTTTTGGAATGTGAACCAATCAAAAAAGCAAAGAAGCTGTTAAAGCTTCAGGTGAACGACGGCACAGATAAGCCCCGTCAAATCGTTTCCGGCATTGCACCGTGGTACAAACCGGAGGAACTTGTCGGAAAGAATGTTATTATCGTTGCAAACCTCAAACCTGCAAAGCTCTGCGGTGAAATGAGCAACGGTATGCTGCTTGCAGGAGACGTCAGCGAAGACGATGTAAAGGTAGTTTTTGTTGATATGCCGGCAGGAACAAAAATAAGATAAGACTAAATATCAATCATTGAGGGATAATTATGACTGAAAAAACAAAATCCAAGGCAAAAGGAAAAGCAGGTAAAATTCTGCTCAGAATACTACTGTGCTTTATCGTTGTAATTGTTATAACGGCAATAGCAACCGCAATCGCAAACACTGTTTCCGTCAAGTCGAGCAGAGATTTTATTCAATCGCTTTCGCCTGTTGAAACCGCAGGTCTTGAGCCGAAAATCGACGAAGACGACGGCTATTATACATTTACAACCGACAGAGAATTAAAGATTTTGCGACTTACAGATATTCACATAGGATCAGGATTTTTAAGCAGGGAAAATGATATTAAGACGTTAAATGCCGTTGCGGGAATGATTACAGAAGAAAAACCCGATTTGGTAATTGTTACAGGCGATATATCAGCTCCCGTACCGTATATTGCAGGAACTCTCAATAACAAAAACGGAGCCGTTTTGATGGCTGAATTAATGGAACAGCTCGGCGTATATTGGTGCTTGGCGTTTGGAAATCACGACACGGAGGCGTACAGCTATTTTTCAAGAGAAAGCATATCCGAGCTTTACTCAAATAAAGAAAAATATCCGCACTGTCTTTTTCAAACAGGTGACGAGGCTGTTGACGGCTACGGTAATTACATAATTAAGGTTGAAAAGCCGACAGGCGAAATTACGCAGGCGTTAATTATGCTCGACAGTCACTCGTATGTTGACGGCGACATTTTCGGAATAAAATGGAAATATGACTGCGTACACGAAAATCAGGTTGAATGGTATGAGAATCAAATCAAGAGCTTAACCGAGCAAAACTACGGCATTATGCCAAGCTCACTCGTATTCTTCCATATTCCGCCTCGTGAAATGCAACAAGCATATTATGAATACCGTGACAACGGCTTTAATGATACCGAAAGCACAAAGTATTTATACGGTGAAGCAGGTGAAAAGGATATAGTTGTTTATCCAAGTGAATACAACTACGGTCTATTCGACAAGGCATTGGAATTAGGCTCAACAAAGGGAATGTTCTTCGGACACGACCATTTGAACAATATAGCCCTAAACTACAAGGGCATTCAACTTTCGTACGGTATGAGCATTGACTATCTTGCATATACCGACCTTGACAAATACGGCGCACAACGTGGCTGTCAGGTGATTACAGTTTCTCCCGACGGCTCGTTCACATCTCGTCAAGAGAACTACTATCAAGACAAATATCAGCCCGTGCTTGAAAAAGAACAGGTAACAATGCAGCCTTATTACGCTGAATAAGAGTAATTCAAAAATCCCACCGGATCTCCGATGGGATTATCTTTTTTAACATACTATTCATTTGAAAATGACTCTATTAATGAAATAATTGCCTTTACTTGATTATAGGTATCTATATACAACTTTGGTTTTTCGTTTGTTTTTCCAAATAAAGACTTCACTTGATTTGAGAATCAAAGGAAGCAGATAGCTATGTTGTCGGAGTAGATAAATGAATTAATTAAAACTTTACAAAAATTATAAAATATGGTATTATTTCTTTGAGCTTCGGCTCCGAGGAGTTGTTCTGAAAAACGGATAGGCGGTTGGCTCTCTAACACGTTGAGGGCAATGCCCTCTAATTTTTGATGTTAGGGGGTGATGCACTATGGAGTATCTAGTATTACTTATAGTATTTCTTATTGTTGCAACAGGCTACAAT
>CAMFQI010000059.1 GCA_945980015.1 uncultured Eubacterium sp.
ATAATTAAACAATATAAAGGGGTAGATTTATGGAAAGACTAAAGTATTTTGTAAACAATGAATTTAAGGAGTCAAAGGCTGAAGTATGGTACGATTTGCACAATCCGTCAACAGGCGAGGTAACAGGTCAGGCTCCATGCTGCACTAATGATGAGGTTCTTGAGGCAATCGAAGCCGCAAAGGCTGCATATCCTGCTTGGAGAAACACTCCTGCAAGAAAAAGAGCTGCTGTGCTTTATAAGGTTCGTGAGCTTCTTAACGAGCATCTTGATGAACTTACTATGCTTGTTTGTGAAGAAAACGGCAAGACCTGGGGCGAAGCCGCAGGTGATGTCGGAAAGGCTATTGAGGGTACTGAGCTTGCAACTCAGGCTCCGTCGCTTATGATGGGCGAAAGCCTTATGGACGCTTCAACAGGCTTTGATACAGTAAAATACCGTGAGCCTATGGGCGTTTTCGCAGGTATCGTTCCAGTTAACTTTCCGGCTATGATTCCTTTTGGTTGGATGGTTCCTGTTTGTGTTGCGTGCGGTAATACTATCGTGCTTAAAGCCGCTTCTCTCACTCCGAGAACTGCTATGCGTATTGCCGAGCTTTATGTTGAGGCAGGTATCCCGAAGGGCGTTGTTAATATCGTAACCTGCTCAAGAAATGAAATTAATACTATTCTCGATCACCCCGATATAAAGGGTATTACATTCGTTGGTTCAACTCCTGTCGGCTTGAAGATTTATCAGCGAGCTGCCGCTTCGGGCAAGAGATGTCAGGCACTTTGCCAGGCTAAAAACCATGCTCTCGTTCTTGAAGACTGCGCACTTGAAAGAACAGTTGCCGGCGTTATCAACTCTGCATTCGGTTGCGGCGGTCAAAGATGTATGGCTCTTTCCTGCTGCGTTGTACAGGAAAGCATTGCCGATAAGTTTGTTGCTGAACTTAAAAAGCAGGTTGCATCCGTAAACTGCGGTCCTGCTTGGGATAAGGACACAAGACTTGGTCCTATTACATACGAAAAGCACTATAAGGAAGTTCTTGCCGATATTGAAAAAGGTATTAACGAGGGTGCAACTCTTGTTGTTGACGGCAGAAATCCGAAGCTTCCCGAGGGCTATGAAAACGGCTACTTTATCGCACCGACAGTATTCGATAATGTAACTGAGGATATGACAATCGGACGTGATGAGGTATTCGGTCCTGTTCTTTGCATTAAGAGAGTAAAGAACTTTGAAGAGGGATTGGAGCTTATGAATAATAACCCTTATGCAAACGGCTCTGTTATTTATACCCAAAGCGGCTACTATGCTCGTCAGTTTGCAAGATACACAGACGGCGGTCAGGTTGGTATCAATGTTGGTATTCCTGTACCGGTTGGCTTCATTCCGTTCAGCGGTCATAAGCAGTCATTCTTCGGCGATCTTCATTGTCTTGGCAAGGACGCTTACCGTTTCTTCACCGAAAGCAAGTCTGTAACTCAGCACTGGTTTGATGAAGAAGAAAAGAAAGCAAAAGAGGTTGACACCTGGGACGGCTTGCTTTAATTAAATACTATATTGAGGGACGGCTTCGGCTGTCCCTTTTGTAAAATTATTTTTACAATGTTGACATTCATTTTAGCAAATGTTAATATTAATCTAGACAGTTTTTGAAAGTGAGGTATTTTTATGCGGTTCAAAAAGGATAAAAGCTTCAAAATTATGCAAATCACTGATATTCAGGAAATTCCTAATATTTCACCTGATACTCTTGCACTCCTTGATGCTGCTGTAGAAGCTGAGAAGCCCGACCTTGTTGTTTATACCGGCGACCAAATAAAAGGCTACGGCGTAACCTACAAGGGCAAAGGTGATGAACTTACAAGCGCCGTTTCAAATACCATCAAACGCTTGCTTGAACCTGTAACAAAGCGTAATATTCCTTATGCCGTTACTTTCGGTAATCACGACAGACAGGTTGGAATTTCCAACAAAGACCAATTTGAAAATATCTACAAAAAGATAGGTAACTGTATCGGTGAACAGGCTGAGGGTGTTGACGGCGGCGGAACCTGTAATATTCCTATCAAAGCGTCCGATGGAAGCGACAGAGATGTTTTTAATCTCTATTTGTTCGATTCGGGAACCGACGCAAAGGGCGGCGGCTATGAACCGTTTGATACCGATATAATAAAATGGTATAAAACTACAAGGGACAAGCTTAAAGAAAAAAACGGCGACTATGTGCCGTCGATAGTATTTCAGCATATCCCGATGTTTGAATATTATAATGTTCTCAAGCAGGTAAAAAAGGGAACAAAGGGCGCAATTCGTGCCTTTCGTATTCATAAAAATGAGTATTATCTATTGGGAGATACTTGTAGAAAAGGTGATGTGCTTCTTGAACCGCCCTCAATTCCGAATGAGAATACAGGCGAGTTTGACGCAATCAGCGAATGTGGTGACGTAAAAGCAGTTTTCGTCGGTCATGACCATAAAAATTCTTTTGTCGGAAGATACAAAAACGTTGACCTCGGCTTTACGCAGTCAAGCGGCTTTAATGTATACGGTAACCGAACAAAAAGGGGAGTGAGAATAATCACTCTCAACGAAGATAATCCAAACGAATACAAAACATATACAAGAACATTTGACGAATTAGTGGGCACAAAGGTGTCAAGACCCGTTTTCGATTTTATATCATTTATCGCACCCGAAACCGTTGACGCCGCAATCCCAATGATAACAAAGGTTGTCGGCATACTTGCCGTTATTATCGCAATTATTGTTGTTTTGACTAAATTGTTATAACTGTGAGGAAAAAATATGAGTGATGAAAAAAAGAATCCATTCGTAAAATGGACAGAAAAGCACGCTGAAATTTGGAAGTTTATAAAATTCATGATAGCAGGCGGCGGCTCGTCGGTTGTTGAACTCATTGTACATATGGTTCTTCTTACCGCTGTATTCAAGAGCCTTACCGATGTCCCGATAACAAACCCAACGCTCAATATGATAGGTATTCAGTCAAAGGGCTACCTTTTCGCCTATCTTATTTCAACAACAATAGGATATCTTATCGCATTTATTCTTAATAGAAAAATCACCTTTAAGGCAGATGCAAACCCGACTGTATCAATAATTTTGTATTTTATTATGGTTGTGTTTACAATCCTTGCAAACGGTTGGATAGGCTCGGCAATGACGGCTTTCGCCGCTTCCCATAATATTACGGGTAGCTTCGCCGACCTTGTTATCAAACTTATCGGTATGGCAATCCCAACTCTCTGGACGTACCCCTGCAACCGCTTCATCATCCATCGTAAGAAAAAGCCGGTAAACGAATGAGCATAACGAAGTAAGAAGTAATAGGGCAAAAGTGAGGTTTGGGTGATTATAGTATTGATATTTATGCAGGCGTTTCGTTTATGCGACTTCTCGTAGCGACGAGCATTGCTCGTCCGTAGATACGATACAATACTATTTATAAAAAACGACGGCAGAAGACTTTTGTCCTTGCCGTCATTTTTCAATCCTCAAGCATTTCGTTGTTACGAAACAGTAGGCTGATGCACCAAATTGCCGCAAGACATACCAATGTATAGATAATTCTTGCGAAAATCGCTGTTTGACCGCCGCATATCCATGCTACTAAATCAAATTTGAATATGCCGATAAGTCCCCAGTTTATGCCGCCGATTATAGTTAAAATCAGCGCAACCCTGTCTAAAATTCTCATAAAAAACACTCCTTTTGGTATAGTATTAACCGAAAGGAGTGTATTTATTCTCTTTATAGCCTTGTTGCTAAAAATTCAATTTTTCCAATTATTTCAAATTTACCGAAGTCGGCAGGAACAAGGAAGCTGTCGCCCTTTTTAGCGCTTGCGCCGTCTATTTTTCCCTCGCCGTTAATAACGAGAATATGCATAAATGATTTCTCATCTGTTGAAAGCATTATTTCATTCGCAACCTTGTATCTTTCAACATTGAATAAATCGCATTTTGTTATTAGTTGTTTTTCGTTGCCGTCGGTAATCTCTGTTTTGCCCATCGGCTTAATATCGTGAGTCGGTGGTACTGTGTTTGAAACATCAAGTGCTTTTTGAATATGAAGCTCCCTCGGTTTGCCGTCGGCACCGACTCTGCCGTAGTCATAAACACGGTATGTACAATTTGAGTTTTGCTGAATTTCCGCAATTAACGCACCTTTTCCGATAGCGTGAACGGTTCCTGCTTCAATGAATAAGGTGTCGCCTTTTTTTATGTTGATAACATTGAGCTTGTCGAGTAAGGTGTTGCTTTCTATTGCCTGCTTAAATTCTTCCTTTGAAATCTCGTTTTTGAAGCCGTAAATCAGCGTTGCGCCCTCGCTTGCGTCAAGCACATACCACATTTCCGTTTTGCCGAATTCGTTTTCAACCTCTCGTGCATATTTGTCGTCGGGGTGAACCTGAATAGAAAGGTTGTCGAAAGCGTCTATGAGCTTAATCAATATCGGGAAATAAGGATAGTTTTCCGACTTTTTACCTAGAAGCTTTGTCATACCGATTTTGTCAATAACCTTGTCAAGTGCTTCGCCGTCATATTCGCCGCCGTCAATTATATTCATTCCGTCCTTGTGACAGGCGAGCATCCAGCCCTCTGCCGTTTTCTCGTATCCTGTGTCAAAGCCGAAATCGTCCTTTAATCTTTTACCGCCCCAAATGTAATCCTTAAATACAGGCTTTAGCTTTAGTATTTGCATTTTTTCTACCTCACTGTCATTATTCTTTTTTATAATATCAAAATTAGGCTTCACATTCAAGTTGTTTTGATGTAAAATAGAATAAAATTTACTGTCGGAGGATGTAATGGCGGTTTTAGATTTGCAAAATGTAACGCTTTCATTCGGGGATAATACTCTGTTTTCAGGCGTTTCGTTTGATATAAAGGAAAAAGAAAAGGTCGGACTTGTCGGCTGCAACGGTGCAGGAAAAACGAGCCTTTTCAAGATAATCACAGGTGAATATACAGCCGACAACGGTAATTGCTTTGTTTCAAAAAATACGAAAATCGGCTATATGGAGCAGCATACCTGTTCTAAGGAAAATACTGTTTACAACGAGCTTGTAAGCGTTTTCGACGACTTGATAAAAGCAGAAAAAAGACTGGAAGAAATTGCCGATTTACTCACTCAAAAGCAGGGAAATATAGGAGAGCTTATTGAAGAACAGGACGCCTTGACTAATGAGTTCAACAATAACGGCGGTCTTACCTACAAAAGCCGTACTCGTTCTGCTTTGCTCGGTCTCGGCTTTGATGAGGAGGATTTTTCGCTTAAAACATCTGCTTTGTCGGGCGGTCAACGTTCAAAGCTTATTCTTGCAAAGCTTCTGCTTTCAAAATCCGATTTGCTTCTTCTTGACGAGCCGACAAACCATCTTGACATAAACGCAGTTGAATGGCTTGAGGGCTTTTTGAAGGAATTCGGCGGAGCGTGTCTTATTGTTTCTCACGATAGATATTTTCTTGATAAAATTACAAACAAAACGGTTGAAATAGAAAACCGAAAATGCCGTACATATATCGGTAACTATTCGGAATTTTCCGTAAAAAAAGCGGCGGAGCAAAAGGCAGTTGCCGAAAAATACGAAAACGATATGAAGGAAATTGAACGTCTTGAGGGTATTATTGCCCAACAACGTCAATGGAACAGAGAAAAGAATATAAAAACCGCCGAAAGCAAGGAAAAGGTTGTCGAAAGAATTAAGGCTCAGCTTGTAGTTCCCGACAGCAAGGTCGAGCGTATTCGCTTTGATTTCACCCCAAAATGCGTAAGCGGTGAGGATGTTTTGAGCGTTGCGAAGCTTAAAAAATCCTTTTCACAAAAAACAATTTTCGAGAATGTTGACTTTGAAATAAAAAGGGGAGACAGAGCCTTTATTTTAGGTGATAACGGCTGCGGAAAGACAACGCTTCTGAAAATTCTAATGCACGATTATTTGCAGGACGACGGCTCCTTTAAGTTCGGTTCGCAGGTTATGACAGGCTATTTTGATCAGGTTCAGGCAAAGCTCGACCTTTCAAAAACGGTGCTGGAGGAGGTTTGGTCTAATTTCTCGTTTATGACGGAAACCACCGTAAGATGTGCACTTGCAGCATTTTTGTTTAAGGGCGAAGATGTCTATAAATCTCTGTCGGATTGCTCCGGAGGCGAGCGTGCAAGAGTTGCCTTGCTGAAATTAATGCTCGGAAGATACAACTTTTTGCTTCTCGACGAGCCGACAAATCATCTTGACGCCTTTTCAAGAGAGGAGCTTGAAAACACTCTGCTTGATTATTCCGGTACAATGCTTATTGTTTCCCACGACAGATATTTCATCAACAAGCTTTCAACCCGCATACTTGAGCTTACACCAAGCGGTATGGTTGAATATTTGGGAAATTATGACGATTATATCGAGCGCAAAAATAATGCCTGTACCCTTGAAACCGAAATTAAAAAGGAAAAAATAAAAAAGACAAATGATTATTTGTTGAAAAAAGAAAGACGTTCTCAATATCTCAAGACTAAAACTGCTTTGTCAAGGGTTGAAGCTGAAATTGAAGAGCTTGAGCTTGAAATTGAAGATATTAATTCAAGGCTTTCTACCGTTGACTACGAGGAACTTATGAAGCTTACCTCAACGCTTGATACAAAAAATGAATATATGGATATTTTGTATTCAAAATGGGAAGAGCTGTCTCAAAGATTGACAGAGCTTGAAGAATAACTTATAATATGAAGATATGAGAAGAATTATTATTATCGGCGCAGGAGCGTCGGGACTTATTGCCGGTGCTCAGGCAGGAAAGCGTGGGCTCGACGTTACGATTGTTGAGCGAAATTCACGCCCCGCGCGTAAGGTTATGATTACGGGCAAGGGCAGATGTAATGTAACAAACGCCTGCTTTGATATTAACGAGCTTATTTCAAACGTCGTAAAAAATCCTCGCTTTTTGTATTCGTCGTTCAGCGCATTTATGCCGTACGATACTATGGCGCTTTTGCAGGATATGGGCGTTGAAACAAAGATTGAAAGAGGAAACAGAGTTTTTCCCGTTTCCGATAAGGCAGTTGATGTTGTTGACGCCTTGGTGAAAAACGCAAAGCAAAGCGGTGTAAAATTTGTTCAAGGTTGCGTGACCTCGTTCAATACCGAAAACGGCGTAATTAAATCGGTCAATTTGGAAAACTCAGATATAATTG
>CAMFQI010000060.1 GCA_945980015.1 uncultured Eubacterium sp.
CCGCCGCAACCGTTGTCGCCGCCGAAACCACCGCAGCACATAAGGATGAGAATAAGGATGATAATCCAAGAGCAACCGCCGCATCCACCGTTATTGCAACCCATAATGCAACCTCCCTTCCTGTTTTCTAATGCATACTATGAAAACCGGAAAAAAGTGTTACTGTTGTATTAATGTTCCTTGTAAATTATTGTTATTATCTTTTGTATATGCTATTATCTTCGTAACAGAATACGTTGGTAAAGGAACTCGCTATGAAAAAACAAAAACGATTTTTGAGCGTTCTTATCGGCATTGTTATGTTGTTAAGTATAACAATGGGCTTGGACTATTCTTCATACGCATTAGAGCCGACGGGACAATGCGGAAATAATGCGTATTATTCATTTGACGCCGAAACAGGAACGCTTACAATAACCGGCACAGGCTCAACTTATAGCTGGAATAACACTTCGGGCGAAACGCATTTTACAAATAATCCGTTTTATAAACAATACGATATAAAGTCGGTTGTGATAGAAAACGGTATTACACAAATCGGCTCTTATGCTTTTTATGTTTGCAAATACATAACAAGTGTAATCATTCCCGATAGTGTAACAAGTATTGATGATTATGCGTTTTACGGTTGCACAACATTAAAAGATATCAATATTCCTGACAGTTTAACAAATATCGGCGTTGCAGCGTTTAGAGACTGTATGAATTTGTTGAATGTGACAATACCAAACGGCGTAACAAGTATTTCTACTTATGCATTTTATAATTGTATACGCCTACAAAGTATCACAATATCAAATAATGTTATAAGCATCGGATATTGTGCTTTTGAAAAATGCGAAAGTTTAACGAGTCTTGTAATTCCTGACAGTGTAAAAAATATAGACTTTTCAGCGTTTAACGGCTGCATAAGCTTAATTAATCTGTCCATGCCTGTAAGTACAATGGTATATAACGGCGTTTATGAAAGTCTGCATGCATTTAGGGATTGTACAAATGTTACCGATTTAACTGTTACGGCAGGTGATGGAGAAGTAATCAATTATACAGATTCCGCACCGGGTGGTACCGATATATATTATCAATATTCACCTTGGTATATTAGCCGCGATAAGCTTACTTCAATTACTGTTGCCGACGGCGTTAACGGTATAGGCAATATGATGTTCTTCGGAAATAATATAATCGAGCAGATAGAATTTCCCGAAAGCGTATCGTTTTTCGGAAGCAATATTTTTGATAAGTCAAACAGCAATCTAAAAACGGTAAAGGTTTATAATCCGTCCTCAGATATCGGCTTGGAAAATCTTGTTAAGGCTATGCCGATAGGCTCAACGCTTTATGCTTATGAGAGCACCGGCATAAAAGCATTTTGTGAAAATTCGGGGATATATTTTGTGTCACTTGATAATGCTGACTGCGAGCATATCGCAGGAGAAGTGATGTGTGAAAATATTGTTGAGCCAACCTGTACCCAAAGCGGAAGTTGTGACGAGGTTGTTCGTTGCAGTCTTTGTTCGGCAGAGCTTTCACGTGAAAGGAAGACTATTGACGCAGCAGGTCATATGTATGTTTACAAGGGTAATGATTACGATGCACTTGTTTACAACTGCTATGTTTGTAATCAAAGCCGCTATGAATATGCCGACGAGCTTTTTGAATTTTTGATTTTAGATTTAGAGGTTGTGTATAACGAAAGAGTCACAACAACAAAATATAACGATTCGTCACTCTACGACGTCGTTACCGACGGCGTAATAAACGCAAAGGACTATGCATATCTTATGCGTATGACGAAATAAAAGCAATGTTAATAAAAAATTCCATACTTGAAATGTTTTTCTATATATGCTAAAATGAAATTGCCAAACAAATTTGAATAGTGATTATTTTGAGAAAGTGTGTCATTTTTTCTTTTGTAAAAATGCATGCTCTGTTTGACATACTTCTCAATGATGTATTCAAATTTGTTTGGCGACAGTTGAGCTATGTGTTTTTTGTGCGTATAGCTTTGGCTGTACGCATTTTTTAGATTTTAGGAGAATTAGCGTGAAAAAGTTAAAAAGAATATTCAGCTT
This sequence comes from uncultured Eubacterium sp., assembly GCA_945980015.1. Classification (GTDB taxonomy): domain Bacteria; phylum Bacillota; class Clostridia; order Oscillospirales; family Acutalibacteraceae; genus Eubacterium_R. Next base: position 2,079 of record CAMFQI010000060.1, read on the forward strand.
AGTTTTGTCTCTCATTATGCTTTTGAGTGTAACAATTGGATTTGATTTTTCTATTTATGCCCTGGACGCAACAGGTCAGTGCGGTGAAAATGTTGATTATACATTTGATTCGTCAACAGGCGAGCTTTGTATTTACGGTAACGGTAGCATCAATAATGATGCGTTTAGAAATATTACAGATATAAAATCTTTAGTTATTGACGAAGGTATAACAGGTATCGGTGCTTCTGCGTTTTATGGTTGTAAGGAGTTAACAAGCGTGTCAATTCCGAATAGTGTAAAAAGTATAGATGATAATGCATTTTTCTACTGCGTATCTTTAACCGATATAACAATGTCTAATAGTTTGTTATATATCGGAAAGTCCGCATTTTTTGATTGTGCGGGAATAACAAGTATCATAATTCCCGATAGTGTATCGACTATTGGTGAGAGTGCTTTTCACAGAGTAAATAATGTTGAATATCATGGTGATGCCACAGGCTCTCCTTGGGAAGCAAAATCAATTAACGGATATGTTGACGGATATTTAGTTTATAATGATTCTGAAAAAACAGAATTGCTTGGCTGTTCAACTCAGGCGACAGGTGTTACTATACCAAAAAGTGTAACAAGTATAGGAGATTATGCGTTTTATGAATGTAAAGATTTAATATCTATCACTATTCCTGACAGCGTAAAGAATATTTGTAATTATGCATTTATGTATTCCGGTTTGATTAGTCTTTTAATCCCAAATAGCGTAGTAAGTATAGGTGATTATGCATTTTATGAATGTACTAAATTGGAAAGCGTATCAATCGGAAACAATGTAACGAAAATCGGCAGCTTTGCCTTTTATGAGTGCTCAAATTTAGAGTCTGTAACAATACCGAACAGTGTAAAAAATATTGGTAATTCTGCATTCAGATATTGTTCTGGATTGACAAGCATTGTTATTTTGAACGGTTTAGAAAGTATCGATAGCTTTGCATTTGCCTACTGTGTGGGAGTAATGAGTATTGCGATTCCCAATAGTGTTTCAAGCATTGGCGGCAGTGCGTTTTATCGTGTGAATAATATCGAATATTACGGTAGTGCTTCTTCGTATTCACCTTGGGGCGCAAAGGCTCTTAACGGATTTATTGACGGAGATTTGGTGTATCGTGATTCTGCAAAAACAGAATTGCTCGGATGTTCAATAGGGTCGGTTGAAGTTACTGTCCCGAACAGCGTTACAAGCATTGGAGTTAATGCATTTAGAGATTGCTCGGATTTGGTAACGATTATTATTCCGAAGAGTGTGATTGACATTAATGATTATGCCTTTGTTAATTGTACAGAGTTAAAGGATGTGTATTACACAGGCTCACAGTATGAATGGAATGATATTTCAATCGGAAAATTCAACAACTCCTTGACAAATGCAACAATTCACTATGATTATGCTCCGATAACAAATCATATTCCGAGGAGAACGGTTGAAACAATAATTGAGGGCGATTGCGAAACTGACGGCGTGTATGATGTTGTTATAATTTGTGAGCTTTGCGGTGAGGAAATTTCACGTGAGAGAAGAACTACTGAGGCGACAGGTCATGTATTTGTTTGTGAAAGCAATGCGAACGGAGAGTTGAATTATTCATGCTTGTTTTGTAACGAAAAGCATAGTGTAACGCTTCGTGAGCTTTATCTCTCATGGAATGACGATATTTATAACAGTAATGTCACAACAACAAAATATAACGATTCGTCACTCTACGACGTTGTTACCGACGGCGTAATCAACGCAAAGGATTATGCGTATCTTATGCGTATGACGAAATAAAAAACGAATAAACAAAAAACGGAACGTCGTGCTGACATTCCGTTTTTTGTTTTTATCAGTTAATTAGTCAAGAAACTTAATCATTTCAAGTGCGGCATTGGTATCGCCGTCAACACTGAGCTTGCCTGTTGTGAAAGCTACAACCGGATTCAATTTGCCGTTGATGAGCTTAATCCAGTTTGTTGCGTTGATGTGAATGATAGCGTTTCTGTCGTAGTATTCGTAAGGCTCAACGTGTACCTGACCGTCTTTGATTTCTATGTAAAAAATACCGTTGACTGCTTTGCCTTCGATATTAATCTGAAAAGCCATTGTACCCTGAACGCCTGAAACGTCTACGTTGTAGAACTTGTTTCTTGTTGTTTCTACTACTGATTCGTAAGTCATAGCTGCCATAGTTTTCGCCTCCTATCTAAAAATCGTAGATAATATAATAACATAGTTTTCACATAAAATCAACCTTAACAATGACCGCATATGGTACAAATTTTGACTCGGAAATATTTTCATTATTGACATTTTTGACTAAAAGGTGTATTATTTTTGTAGCATTAGAACAAATGTACAAATTTTACCAAAATAGGTTGATAATTATGCAAAGATGTATTCTTCATATAGACTGCAATAAATTTTATGCCTCGGTTGAATGTCTTTACCGTCCGGAAATACGCAATAAGCCGGTTGCCGTCGGTGGTGATCCCGAGCAACGCCACGGAATTATTTTAACAAAAAACGAGCTTGCCTCAAAGTACAATATCAAGGTCGGAGAGCCGCTTTGGAGCGCAAAGCAAAAATGTCCCGATTTGGTTATTGTGCCGCCGAATTATCCTCTTTATCTTCGCTTTTCAAAGCTTGCACGAAAAATTTATGAGGATTACAGCGAGTTTATCGAGCCATTCGGTCTTGATGAAAGCTGGATTGACGTCACGGGCTGTCAAAAAAGCGGCGTGGAAATAGCTGAGGAAATACGAAGCAGGGTTAAATTTGAGCTTGGTATAACGGTCAGCATAGGCGTGAGCTTCAACAAAATTTTTGCAAAGCTCGGCTCCGATTACAAAAAGCCCGACGCCGTAACCGTTATATCGCAGGATAATTTCAGAGATATTGCGTGGAGTCTGCCGTGCGGTGATTTGCTTATGGTCGGCAGGTCAACCGAAGCAAAGCTGAAAAGCTACGGAATAAATACAATCGGCGATATTGCGAATGCAGATGTTACTATGCTCAAATCTCTTTTGGGTAAAAACGGCGAAATGCTTTGGTGCTTTGCAAACGGACAGGATTCCTCTCCCGTCAAGCATAAGGACGAAATCAGGGATATAAAAAGCGTCGGAAATTCAACCACAACGCCTCGTGATTTAGTTGATAATGACGAGGTGAAGGCTGTACTTCGTGTGCTTTGCGAAAGCGTATCAAGGCGATTGAGAGAGCAGGGAGTAAAGGGCAGGACGATTACAATTTATGTCAGAAGCAACGACCTTACCTCGTTTACACGCCAACGCCGAGTGAAGCTTCACACCGATTTGAGCACCGAAATTTTAGATTGTGCTTTTGACCTTTTCTGCAAAAACTATAATTGGTTCAAGCCCATACGAAGCGTGGGCGTAAGTGTAAGTGATTTTGATGTTGATTTTCAACAGTTCGACTTTGACGGCACGGTTGAAAAACGTGAAAAGCTTGAAAGACTTGAAACGACGGTGGACTGCCTGAAGCGACGCTTCGGAAACTACTGTATTGTGCGTGCCTGTCAGCTAGGCGACGGCGAGCTTTCACACTTCAATCCACACGATGAGCATATCATTCACCCGATAGGCTTTACTGTATAATATATTTTTTAGGAGGAAAATTATGATTAGCTTTGATACACCCGTTTATGAAAATCCGAATAAGCATTACACACAGGTAAAGGCAATTTTTGACATTCAGGGAAATATAACGCCCGTTTCGATGATTTATGACGGCAACGAATACGAGATTGACAGAATAACGGATGTTCGTCCTGCGGCGTCTCTTCGCTCGGGCGGTGCAGGTATTCGATATACCTGTTATGTTGACGGAAAAGCAACTTATTTGTTTTTAGAAGAAACAAAATGGTTTTTTGAAGTGGTGTGCTAAATAAAGAAGTATAGCTATCTTTGTTTAGTGCACCGCATTGGTACAATAAACAAAAAAACCTCGTAATTATGCGAGGTTTTATTATTGTATGTCAATTGCATATTATAATATTTTGTGGTAAAATATTTTTCAGTATAATAAAGTGAGGTAAAACTATGACCGCATATAAGGATTTTTCAAAGGAAGAATTAATTGCAGAAAAGCAAGCGCTTCAAAAACGCTTTGACGAATATAAGGCAATGGGTCTTAACCTTGATATGTCAAGAGGAAAGCCCTCAAAGGAGCAACTTGATTTGTCTATGGATATGCTAAAGCCTGTTGATTATGTAGAAAACGGCTTTGATGTTCGCAATTACGGACTTCTTGACGGTATATCAAGCTGTAAAAGGCTATTTGCCGAGCTTATGGAGGTTGATGAGAAGAATGTAATCATCGGTCCCTCGGCTTCGCTCAATCTTATGTATGACTATATTTGTCAGTGCTACTGTGAGGGTGTCTTAGGCTCAACTCCGTGGTGCAAGCTTGACAGCGTAAAATTCCTTTGCCCCGTTCCGGGATATGACAGACATTTTACTATTCTCGAGCATTTTGGTATAGAGATGGTTAATGTTCCTATGACCGATGAGGGTCCCGATATGGACGTTATCGAGGAGCTTATAAAGAGTGATAGCGTAAAGGGTATGTTCTGCGTTCCGAAGTATTCTAATCCGCAGGGTATTACCTTTAGCGACGAAACCGTAAAAAGAATTGCCGCTATGAAGCCGGCTGCAAAGGATTTCAGAATTATCTGGGATAACGCTTACTGTGTTCACGATATAAAGGAAGACGGCGACGAGCTTCTCAATATATTCTCTGTTTTGGGTGATAATGAGGATATGGTTATCGAGGTTTGCTCAACTTCAAAAATGACATTCCCCGGCGCAGGTGTTTCCGCTTTGGCGGCAAGTGAGACAAACATTGCTCAAATCAAGAAAAGACTTAATTGCCAAACTATCAGCTACGACAAGATGAATCAGCTTCGCCACGTAAAATTTTTCGGCAATCTTGACGGAATAAAGGCTCATATGAAAAAGCACGCCGCAATTATGAAGCCGAAGTTTGATATGGTTATCGAGCATTTGGAAAATGAGCTTGGCGGACTTGAAATTGCAAGCTGGCTTGACCCGAAGGGCGGTTATTTCATCAGCC
>CAMFQI010000061.1 GCA_945980015.1 uncultured Eubacterium sp.
TTTCCTTTTGGAACGCAATGTATTTTTCAAGTATTTGCTTTAATGTCAGTATTACGGGAACGCCGTTGTCAAGCGCAAGAAGAATTACACCGAAGGTTGTCTGCATTTCGGTCATCTTATAAAGATTATTAAGGACAACCTGTGCGTTTGCGTCACGCTTTACCGTAATTTCAATATGCATTCCGTGACGGTCAGTATAGTCCTGAATTTCGGCAATGCCTTCAATTTTCTTATCCTTGCAAAGCTCTGCAATCTTTTCGATAAGACGGCGTTTGTTAACACCGTAGGGAAGCTCGGTTACAACAATCTTGAAGCGGTCGTTTTTGCTTTCAATAATCTCGGCTCTTGCACGAATATAAATCTTGCCTCTGCCTGTTGCATATGCTTCCTTTATTCCACGCTTGCCCATAATAATTCCGGCAGTCGGGAAGTCGGGACCCTTGATATGCTCCATTAATTCGTCAAGCTCAATATCTGCGTTATCAATAAGCGCACAAACGCCGTTTGCAACCTCTTTTAAGTTGTGGGTCGGGATATTTGTTGCCATACCAACGGCAATACCTGACGAACCGTTGATTAATAAATTAGGAAACTTCGTCGGTAGAACCTCCGGCTCTGTCTCCGTATCGTCGAAGTTAGGGAGCCAATTTACCGTATCCTTGCGTATATCCTCAAGCATTTTCATTGAGATTTTGCTGAGTCTCGACTCTGTATAACGGTAGGCTGCGGCAGGGTCGCCGTCGACCGAACCGAAGTTACCGTGACCGTCTACAAGCGGATGACGAAGCGAAAAGTCCTGCGCCATTCTTACCATTGCGTCATAAACGGATGCGTCACCGTGAGGGTGATAATGACCGAGTACTTCACCGACGGTGGTAGCGCACTTACGGTACGGCTTGTCAGGATAGAGCGTATTGTTATACATTGCATAAAGTATTCTGCGGTGAACGGGCTTTAAGCCGTCACGCACATCTGGAAGCGCACGAGCAACAATAACGCTCATTGAGTAGTCAAGAAATGCGCCCCTTATTTCCTTGCTGATTTCTACATCAATTATTTTTTGGTTAGAATAATCGATATGGTCGTGCTTTATTTCTCTTTGTGCCATTTATGTATATCTCCTATTCTTCCAAATTAAACGTCCAAATTCTTTACAAACTTTGCGTTTTGTTCAATAAATAATCTTCTCGGCTCAACCTCTTCACCCATAAGAATAGAGAAGTTTTCGCTTGCAATCTGCGCGTCGTCTATTGTTATGCGAAGCATTGTTCTGAACTCGGGGTCCATAGTGGTTTCCCAAAGCTGTTCGGGGTCCATCTCACCGAGACCTTTGTATCGCTGAACATCACAGTCTCCGCCCATTTGAGCAATAATCTCGTCTCTTTGCTCGTCGGAATATGCATATTCGCTTCGCTTATTTTTTGTAACCTTGAAAAGTGGCGGCTGTGCAAGATAAATATGTCCTTGTTCAATAAGCTCGGGCATATAGCGGAAGAAGAAGGTGAGCAAAAGCGTTGTAATATGCGCACCGTCAACATCGGCATCCGCCATAAGAACAACCTTATGATATCTTAATTTCGTTATATCAAAATCCTCGCCTATGCCTGTACCTAATGCGGTGATGACAGGTGCCAGCTTTTCGTTTGAATAAACCTTATCAAGTCTTGCCTTTTCGACATTGAGCATTTTACCCCAAAGCGGGAGTATTGCCATATACTGCGGATCTCTGCCTAACTTTGCCGAGCCGCCTGCCGAGTCACCCTCGACAATATAAAGCTCGCATTTTGTCGGGTCCTTAGATGTGCAGTTTGTGAGCTTACCGGGGAGTGAATTATTTTCAAACGGCGACTTCTTTCTTGCGTTTTCTCTCGCCTTTCTTGCGGCTTCTCTTGCACGTGCGGCGTCCATAGCCTTGCCCAAAAGTGCCTTTGCAACGCTCGGATGCTCCTCGAAATATGTTGTCAGCTTATCGTAAACAAGAGCAGACACAAGACCTGTAATATCGGTGTTTCCGAGCTTACCCTTTGTCTGTCCCTCAAACTGCGCTTCGGTGAGCTTTACGCTGATAACGGCAGTAATGCCCTCTAAAACGTCGTCCTTCGACAATCTCTTGTCGCCGTCCTTGAGAATATTATATCTCTTGGCATAATCATTAAATACCCTCGTTAAAGCGTTTCTAAAGCCTGTTTCGTGAGTACCGCCGTCGATAGTATGAATATTATTTGCAAACGAGAAGATATTATCGTGCTTATAGTTGTCGGTATAGCACAATGCAACCTCGGCACTTCTGTCGCCCTTGGTTGTCGAAATATGGATAACCTCCTCCTGAATGGAGTTGTAGCCTCTGCTTTCGTTTATCCACTCAACGAACGAACGAATACCGCCCTCATAACAATATACGCTTGTATGCTCGTCGTCGTCATATTTGTCCTCGATATCTCTGTCGGGTTTTTCACGCTTATCTGTAAGGCTTATTGAAAGACCGGCGTTAAGAAACGCCTGCTCACGAAGTCTGCGCTCAAGCACCTCAAATGAATATCTCGTTGTTTCTTGGAAAATCTCGTCGTCTGCCTTGAATTTGATAAATGTTCCGTGACCGTCGCTGTCGCCGATAATATGCAAATCATTTACCGGAATACCTCTTTCAAAGCGCTGTGAATAAATATGACCGTTTTGAGTTACCTCAACCTCAAGCCATTCGCTCAAAGCATTTACAACAGACGAGCCAACGCCGTGAAGACCGCCCGAAACCTTATATCCCGAGCCACCGAATTTACCGCCTGCGTGAAGCACGGTTAAAACAACCGTAACAGCCGGCAAGCCTGTTTTTTCGTTTATACCTGTAGGAATACCACGACCGTTGTCACGAACGGTTATAATATTGTCGGGCAAAATCTCCGTCTCAATATGAGTACAATATCCTGCAAGTGCTTCGTCGATTGAGTTATCAACGATTTCGTATACAAGATGATGAAGACCTCTGGGTCCTGTCGAGCCGATATACATACCCGGACGCTTTCTTACGGCTTCAAGTCCCTCAAGAACCTGAATATCGTCCGCATTGTATTCCTCGGTTACAACAGTATCCATATCTTCCTCTTCCAATACTGTTTCCTTTTTTTCTAACAATTCTTCTGCCATTTGAAAAACTCCGTTTTATAATTTTGCACGCTTACTGAGCGTTGAAGTGTTGATAGGGCTTATAAATACTTTTTTATCGGTAACAACAAAGCATTTGGGCAGGTCGTAGTTTACATAAACTACTCTTTTTTCCTGCTCTGCTTTTTTTAGGTAATCCCTTGTTGCCTTGTTAACTGTCGAGGTGTCCATATCAAAAATTCCGATTATGTCCTTATCCCTGATTAATGTATCCTCGCCTATGTGTAAAAACATGGTTAATTCTCCAAAAGATTACCGTTACTTATATGAAAGGTTTTGCCTTTTTTCAGTCTTAATACCGTTTCCTTGTCACAGCAGGTAATAAAGACCTGACAATCCTTTATGTGATTTAATATATAATCCTGTCTTTTTTCGTCAAGCTCGCTCATAACGTCGTCGAGAAGTGCAACAGGCTGAATACCCGTCATTTGCTTCAAAAGTGCCGCTTCAGCCAATTTAAGCGCAAGCACGCACGAACGCTGCTGACCCTGACTTGCAAATGCTCTTGCCGATTTTTCGTTTATCAGTATTTCAATATCGTCTCTGTGCGGTCCCTTTGTTGTTGTTTGATTAAAAAAATCGGCGTTATGATGACTTGAAATACTGTTGAGTAGCTTTTTTTCTATATCCTTAATATCTGCGTTATATTCGTCTGCTCCGATATATTTAACGTCGATATTTTCCCTGCCCGAGCTTATGCCGTTGAATATATCACTCATATACGGCTTAATTGCTTCAATATATTTCAGTCGCTGATAAATAATCTTTGCACCTGTTTTTGCAAGTGATTCGTCCCATAAACTCAAAAATACCTCTGCCTGCTCTAAGCTTTCACTTTTTTTGAGCACGGCATTTCTTTGCATTAAAAGACGATTATAGCTTTTTAGAAGACAGGCATAATTGCTCTTTAGTTGACATAAGGCGTTGTCAATAAATTTTCTGCGTTCATTCGGACCGTCCTTTATCATCGTTAAATGAACGGGTGAAAAAATAATTGCCTTTATTTCATCGCCGAAGCTTACTGCACTTTTTTTTGCAACGCCGTTAAGCCACGCTTTTTTTCGTTGTGCAATTTCAATTTCTGCAGTTTGGATTCTGTCGTTTGAAAAAAATTCAATACCAAGCCTGCTTTTTTCCTCGCCGAATTTTATCAGCTCTCTGTCCTTAATACTGCGAAAGCTATGCGCACCGGTAAACAAATAAATTGCTTCAATTAAATTCGTTTTTCCCTGCGCATTTTCGCCCCATATTATATTTGTATCCTCAAATTCAAGTGACAGTGTGGAAATATTTCTGAAATTTTCAAGTGAAATACTGTTAATCTTCATTCGTTATTTCATAATCTACGGCAAATGCCGAAATAATATCACCGGGGCGTATTTTTTTACCTCTTGCCGTACAAACCTCGCCGTTAACTCGAATTATGCCGTCTTGTATAAATTCCTTTGCCTGACCGCCTGTTTCGGCTATTCCCTTAAATTTAAGAAATGATTGAAGCTGAATAAAATCCGTATTAATTTTTACCGTTTCTTTTTTGTGAGGTACTGCCTTAACCTTAATTTTCATTCTTTAACCTCATTGGAAGTACTAAAAATATGAAACTTTCATTTTTTATTGATTTAATAACAGCGGGAGATATCGGATTCAAAAGCTCGATTTTTACTTCGTCAGTATCACTTGCATGAAGTGCATCAAGCATATATTTTGAGTTAAAGCCGATTTCAATTCTTTCACCCGAGGTATTTGCGTGAGTATAATCGACAACTCTTCCGAGACTTGATACAGTTGATACTCTCATTTTGTCTGCGTCAAAAAGACATCTTATCGGGTTTTTCTGATTATTTTCAATAACCGGCAACGTTCTTTCAATACAATTTATTGCATCCGAGGTATTAATCAAAACAGTAGTTTTTGTTACCTTCGGTATTGCCGCCTCGTAATCAATAAATTCACCGTCTAAAAGTCTGCTGATAATACTGTAATTATTTATTTCAAAAACAATATGACGCTTGCTCATCATAATAGATATATTTGTATTTTCATCAACATTAATAAGCTTAATAAGTTCTCTTATTGTTTTCTTCGGAACAACGAATTCAATCGGCTCGTCAGTATAATTAACCGTTTCCTTGCGTATTGCAAGACGATATCCGTCAACGCCGATAATTGTAAGCTCATTTTCCTTTATATCAAACTTAAGACCTGTATAAATCGGCTTAGACGCTTCACTGTCTGCAACGGCAAATAAGGTTTGGTTAACCATGGAATAAACAAGCGCACTTTCAAGCTCAATCTTTTTGCCGCTGTTAACGGACGGAAGCTCGGGATAATCCTCTGCGTCTATACCTGTAATATTATATTGAGCCGCACCGCTGATAATGGATACCGAGGTACCGTTTGTTTCGATAGTAACGTCCTCATTATTCAGCTTACGAATAATATCACACAAAACCTTTGCATTAATAACTATTGCGCCCGGCTCAACAACATCAACGCCGAGTATTGTATTAATTCCGAATTCAAAATCATAGCCTGTAAGACTTAAGGTGTCGCTTCCGCATTCAATGAGTATACCCTCAATAGTCGGAATGGTAACCTTTGTGCTTACTGCTCTGACAACATTATTACAGGCATTTGATAATTCCTTTGTATTGCAGATAAATTTCATAGCTGTTCTCCTTATTATAATGTTTTCATGTATGTAATGTTGAAAACCTTTGAATTTAAATTGTATATTTTTTGAAAAATCGCAAAAAATAAAATTTTACCTAAACATAAACTAATATCTTTTAGTAGTAGTATTAGAGGGTGTTGAAAATGTCTAAAACTCTCAAAACGCTTTTTTTAAGCGAAAAATTTTGAATTTTATTTACACATCTTGATTGTTCAAAAAATGTTGAAACTGTGGAAAATAAATTTTTTCCACACGGTATGTGTAAAACTTTACGGTGGAAAAGTAAAAAAATGTTAAAATTCCTTTACGTTGTTGATTATGTCATTTACCTGATAATTAAGCGTTGAATCCTTTTTGAGCGTTTCGCTGAATTTTTCAACGTTGTACATAACTGTTGAATGGTCACGCTTAAATTTTTCGCCGATAGCCTTAAAGCTCATATCCGTAACCTCACGGATTATGTAAAAGCACATTTTTCTTGCAACGTTTACGTCGCTTGTTTGCTTCTTGCTGTAAATATCGTCAACCGAAACGCCGGTTGTTCTGCTTACCTCATCAACAATTTTGTTTATTACGTCGCCAATCGGCTTAACAAAGGTTTGAACATCCTTTATTGCCGCCTGTGCAAGCGACATAGTCGGCGCCTGCTCGCTGAATTTACACATTGCCTGAAGCTTTTTTGTTATTCCCTCAAGCTGACGTATATTTGTTTTTATATTTTCGGCAATATATTCAACAATTTTGTCGTCTATTTCAAAATCAAGAATTTGTGCCTTACGCTTGATTATTGCACAACGTGTTTCAAATTCGGGACTTTGAATATCTGCAAGAAGACCGCTTTCAAATCTTGAGCAAAGTCTTTCGGTAAGCGATTGAATTTCCTTTGGCGGACGGTCGGAGGTAAGAACGATTTGCTTTCCGTTGTCAACAAGACTATTGAAGGTGTGGAAAAATTCCTCCTCTGTTTGTGTTTTACCTGCAATAAATTGAATATCGTCTACTAAAAAAAGGTCAATATTGTTTCTGTATTTGTCATGAAACTCGTCTACGCTCTTTCTTTGAAGGCTTGTAATAAATTCGTTTGCAAAATTTTCAGCCTTTACGTAGCATATTTTCATTTCGGGAAAATGAAAATTAACGGCGTGGCTGATAGCGTTGAGCAAATGTGTTTTTCCGAGACCACTGCTTCCGTAAATAAAAAGAGGATTGTAATTATAGTAAGCAGCATCATCTGTCTCTTATACACATCTGACGCTGCCGACGAAGGCTTAGGTGT
>CAMFQI010000062.1 GCA_945980015.1 uncultured Eubacterium sp.
GCGGCATCATCATCTAAATCCGATACCATACAACGAAGTGTTTTCTTTTCAGCACATTCGCTTGCTCTTTTTCTTCGGTGTCCTGATATGAGTTCATATCTGCCGTCTGCCTTTGGTCTTACAATGGCAGGAACGAGAACACCACGCTCGGAAACACTTTCAATGAGCTTGAGCATATCTTCATCATCACGAACTTTGAACGGGTGGTTTGGGAAATCGTCAAGAAGTTCTAACGGAATATCCTGTATATTAGGTAAATATCCGTTATCTCTCTCGTTTTGAGATGTAAACAAATCATCTAAACTGTTCAGCGTAAAATCTGTGTTTCTCTCTTTGCTCAATTCCAAGCACCTCCTTTGTTAATTCTTCATAAGCCTGTGCTACTGTGCTTTTTGGAGCGTAAGTATATATGCTTTTGCCCTTTGAACTTGTTTCAGCAGCCTTAATTGCAATAGGTATATTAGTATTAAATATTTTAACATTCTTACCATAAGCAAATTTAATAGCGTCCTGTGTGCTTTTCGCAAGATTTGTCCTACCGTCAACAAGAGTAAAGAGAACTCCGTCAATTTTCAAATGCGGATTAATCTGTCTTTTTACTTTTGCTATGGTTTGCACAAGCTGTTGCATACCCTTTGCAGAAAGAAATTGTGCCTGAACGGGAATAATTACACTATCTGCGGAGGAAAGGGCATTAACCGTTATCATACTGAGGGAGGGCATACAATCAATAAGGATATAATCATACTTATCTTTAACAGTATTCAAATATCCTTTAAGTGCAACCTCTCTGCTCATTGCATTAACAAGGCTTAATTCAAGTGCTGACAATTCCAAATTTGCCGGAATTAAATCTACGCCCTCCGCATGATGAAGAATAACATCATCAGGGGAACTGTTCTTGTCTTGAATAAAGTCCATAATCTTGTTTGCGAGTGTAATTGATAAATTGTCATTATCTTTCCACCCAAGACTTACAGTTAAATCTCCCTGTGGGTCTGCATCTACAAGCAAAACTCTCTTGCCTTGCATTGCTAATCCTACACCGAGATTTACTGTTGTGGTTGTCTTTCCAACACCACCTTTTTGATTGCATACCGCAATCGTTTTGCATTTTGACATTTTTTCAACTCCTTTGAAGATTTTAAAATTAAAAAGCTACTGAAAAACAGTAGCCAAAAAAAAAGCGTGATTCAACGAATCACGCTTTAATATTATGAATATGCAAATTGATATTGAGTTGCGTACAGATTTTTTTGTACGCAAATTTTTACGCAACTTCCCATGAAAAGTGGCGGTAATTTGCGGTAATTTATGGTAATTTGATATTTTTATTAATTCACTCAAAACCACTTAAAAACCGTTTATTTTCAATGGTTTTTAAGGCTTTTGTTAAATTACCAATTATCTTACTTAGCCATTGATTTGCTTTGCGATTTCTTCAGCGAAGTTTTCTTCTCTCTTTTCGAGGCCGTCGCCCTTCATCATACGAATGAAGCCTGTTGCCTTAATTTCTGTACCGAGAGCCTTTGCTACGCTGTCAATGTAGCCTGCAACCGAGCCTTGGAAAAGATCTGAACGAACGAAGTCCTGCTCGAGAAGGCAAATTTCTTTAATCTGCTTTGAAAGTCTGCCCTGTACAAGACCTGTGAAAATCTTGTTTTCGCTGATGTCAGCCTTATGGGAAACAGCAACCTCTGCAAGAGCTGCATAAGCTTCCTTTGAAATGAAGTTTACGAAGTTCTTTCTCTGCTTCTGGTCAAGTCCCTGATAGATTGTGATATCCTCGTCGCTCCACTTCTTATCGTTGATAGCTTCGTCGATAAGGCTGTTGAGAATCGGAACAGGAAGTGAATCCGGCTTATTGAGAGCACTGTCAACTGTGATTGAGTGCATCTTGTCTGCTTCCTCAGCGGAAATTTCATCCTTGCTGAGATAATCAGGGTTCATAGCTGCGATTTGCATAGCAACATTCTTGCCCATAGCAACGAAATCTGCGTCAGCAGCCTTTGTTTCATCGGCAACATCAAAGCCAACCATAACACCTACGCTACCGCCTGCGTGAATATAAGTTGAAACAATACCTTCCATTCTCTCGAAGCGGCGAACCTTCATATTCTCGCCGATTGCAAGAACGAGGTCGTTAAGTGTTTCGGTTACTGTTCTGTCTGTACCGTTGAACTTTTCTTCTTTAAGAGCTTCAACATCGGCAGGGTTTGTTGCAAGAATTGTCTTTGCAACGCCCTCAACGAAGGACATAAACTTTTCGTTCTTTGCAACGAAGTCTGTCTCGGAGTTAACCTCAACAACAACGCCCTGCTTGGTTGCCTCGTCATAATAAGGAAGAACTACGCCCTCTGCGGCAATTCTCGAAGCCTTCTTCTGTGCTGCTGCAAGACCTCTTTCACGGAGAAAGTCGATAGCCTTGTCCATATCACCGTCAGCCTCAACGAGAGCCTTTTTACATTCCATCATACCAACGCCTGTTTTTTCACGAAGCGCCTTAACATCCTGTGCTGTGAATGCCATAACATTATCCTCCAATTATATATTAGTTTGTCAATTATTCCTCGGTTGTTTCCTCAGCAGGAGCTTCCTCAGCTTCAGCTACATCGGAGCCGTCTCTACCCTCGATAACAGCGTCAGCAATTGCACCTGCGATAAGCTTTACTGCACGGATAGCGTCGTCATTACCCGGAATAACATAATCAATTTCGTCAGGATCGCAGTTTGTATCAACAATAGCAACGATTGGAAGACCGAGCTTTGTTGCTTCGGATACAGCGATTCTTTCCTTGCGAGGATCTACGATGAACATAGCCTCGGGAATCTTCTTCATTTCTGTGATACCGCCGAGATACTTTTCGAGCTTTTCGATTTCAAGCTCAAGACCTGCAACCTCTTTCTTCGGGAGAAGATCAAAGGTACCGTCCTCCTGCATCTTCTTAAGCTGTGCAAGACGTGCAACTCTGCCGCGGATTGTCTTGAAGTTTGTAAGCATACCGCCGAGCCATCTAGCGTTTACATAAGGCATTGAGCAACGGATTGCTTCCTCCTTAACGCTGTCCTGAGCCTGCTTCTTTGTACCAACAAAGATAATGCTTCCGCCGTCTGCAGCAAGATCACGAACGAACATATAAGCCTCGTCGAGCTTCTTTACTGTCTTTTGAAGGTCAATGATATAAATACCATTTCTCTCTGTGAAGATGTATTCAGCCATTTTAGGGTTCCATCTTCTTGTTTGGTGTCCGAAGTGAACACCTGCTTCTAAAAGCTGTTTCATAGAAACTACATTTGCCATTTTCATTTCCTCCTTTAAGGTTAATCCTCCACAGCGAAGTATGGCAAGAGCCGATAAAAATAACCTTTGGCTCAACCTCGCCGTGTGCGTATTCGCTTTCTTTTTTACGAATGCTTAAGCATTATAACAGATAAGTATATAAAAATCAAGAGTTTTTTCTATAAATAACCATTTTAATAAAAACAGATTATTTGTTATTGACAGGTTCATCTTTGTTATAGTATTATCAAAGTGTAAAAAACAAATAACATAAACAATTAATCGGAAAGGAGAATAACGATGAATAAGAAAGCAGATATTTACAATGTGTTTTTGATTGTTGACCTACTGTTGAGTGTGTTTTCTGCGGTTATTCTGTACGAGGTGTACAATTTCACATTCATTTATCCCGACGCACCGGAGTTAAGAACGACAAATGTCGGATTTTATATGATACTGCTGTTATTGACTGTACTCTTATCGGTATTCTTTATTGTTGAAATGATTTTGTTAATTTTGAATAATCGTTTCAAAAATGATTATTCAAAAAAGTACCGTGTAGAAGTAACGATGAAAATACTGCCTTGGGCGTTTTTATTTCTTTCGATTATTGCAATTTCCGTTTCACTCGCAACGGTGAAAACGCTCAAAATTATCCCGAACGATATTAAAGCAGTTAGTATTTTTAACGAAATACGATATGATAAATACGAATACGATGTGACTTCCTATTCAAACTGTGAAAAAAACAGCTTAGCTAAAATCGGATACTTCAAGCAATCAACTGATTTTGAATACGATTATGATGAATATATGTTCAAAGGAAACAATAGCGCAGAAACAGGTGCAGCCGAATTTTACTGTTGGTATCAGCAAAGCGACAAAGAATATATTTTGTCAAAAATTCAACAGTCAAATATCAGCTATGCCTTGAAAAACGAAGAAATCGGCGAAAACTACACATTATATTACGAAACTGGAAACAACAACTACCTTGCTTATTCATTGGTAATAGAGAAAGAAAATACATATTTTGTTGCTACCTTTGAGTCTAAATACACTACTCGCTTCAATGATTATTCAAAGGAGCAGTTTTTATCGGACAGTATGAGTATTTTTGAACAGTATGAAAAGCTATGATTTCACACGGCGAAGCCGTATTTCACTGAACACAGGAAACCGTCCTCTGTGTTCGCCTTGACTTTTCATAATTTTATGGTAAAATATCATCAATAAATTCAACTTCTGCAGAAAGGCCACGAAGGTTATTCGTTGCACCTACTACATTGTTGAATTTATTTTTATTTTTGTGCAGGACAAGGAACTGTCAAATGTCTTATTTTTCAAATCGGTTTGGGTGATCATAATATTATGACGAGCAATGCTCGTCGCAGACTGTCGATAAAGTGGGCTGAAGCATGCCTTATAAATAAAAAACCAAATTTAGCCTCCTTTGTGTAAATGGAGGTGGCAGCACATTGTGCTGACGGAGTGATTGTAAAAGTGGCTTAGACATCGAATCTAAGCCACTTTTGGCGTTTTTCGCCTTTTGCTCGGTCGAGGTACCCTCGTACATCTTCCCTCACAAAATGCGAAATTCAGCTCCATTTCTCAACAGTCTACCAGCGTGTCGAAATTTATAATTTGACTTTTTCGACACGCTGCAGGGCAACCATGCGGTTGCCCTTTTGTTTTTATATATCGAATTGAACGTTGTATCTTCTAATCCAAGCATAGATTTGAACAAGATACGCCAAAACCTGTGGTCCTCGCATAAGCTGACCGTACCATGGCTCGCTTAAGCTATCCGGATTTTCTATCAGCGACATAATACTGCTTTTATTTATCATTTCATTAAGTGCACAGCTCTTATCCTCCAAAACACAAAGTGCCATTTTTGACACAGCCTGAACATATTCGGGATTAAAGGTTTTGGGATAAGGGCTTTTTTTACGCCAAGTGATTATCTCGGGAAGCTCGTTTTCAAACGCCTTGCGCAAAATTCCCTTTTCTCTGCCGTTATACGATTTTATGCTCCACGGCATATTATAGGCGTACTCAACAATACGGTAATCGCAAAACGGAACACGCACCTCAAGAGACGCCTGCATACTCATTGCGTCCTTTCTTGCAAGAAGCGTTTGCATAAACCAATTCATATTCAGCATAAACATCTGTCTCATTCGCTTTTCAAGACGACTGTCTGTATCGAGATAATCAGTTGAGGCTATGGTTTCGTCATAAGCGTTTTTGACATATTCATCAGCGTGATTCAAAAATCCGTTTTTCAAAATACTGTGACGAACGTCGGTTGTTCTGCTCCAAGGGAACGTTTCCTCAAAGAGTATCTCCTCACGGTGATACCACGGATAGCCGCCGAATATCTCATCTGCACACTCGCCCGACAGCGCAACCTTATGCTTTTTTACAATCTCTCTGCAAAACAAAAGCAAGCTGCTGTCAATATCGGTAAAACCCGGAACGCCACGGGCAAAGGTGCTTTCAATAAGACTGTCGGCAACATCTGTATTACTCAGAATAATATTATGATGGTCGGAGTCGATGTAATCGGAAATAAGATTAATATAGTCGCTATCCTTATTCGGCTGAAATACACTCGACTTAAAATATCTATCGTTGTCCTTATAATCAACTGAATAGGTATTTAGAATTTCGCCCCTGTCAGTCATATAGTCAAAGGCGACCTTTGAAATAATCGAGCTGTCAAGACCGCCGCTTA
This sequence comes from uncultured Eubacterium sp., assembly GCA_945980015.1. GTDB lineage: Bacteria > Bacillota > Clostridia > Oscillospirales > Acutalibacteraceae > Eubacterium_R. The sequence goes on from CAMFQI010000062.1 coordinate 6,021, forward strand.
AAAAGGTACATATCCCAACATCCGACACAAGCTGTCGCTTAATTGCGTCGGTTACCAAAAAATGAGTATGCTCCTGTGCCTGAACGGAATCATCCGTAAATTCCGAAGCCTTGAGTGACCAATAAGTCCCGCTTTTAATCTTACCTTTTTTGTAATAGATATACTCGCCCGGCTTAACCTCGTTTATATCACGAAAATACGTTTTGCCCATGGTTTTTGCAGGTCCGAGCATAAAAATCTCGTTAAGCCCGTTTTCGTCGCAGACAGGTTCAATACCTTTGATATGCAAAAGCGTATCCGTTCTTGACGCAAAGGCGAATAAATCCTTTGTTTGAGAATAAAAAAGCGGCTTGACACCAATTCTGTCACGACAAAGAAAAATTTCTTCGCTATCCATATTGTATATTGCAAAAGCAAATATGCCATTTAATCTTTCGGCGCAACGCTCCTGCCAAAGATGAAAGCTTTTTAAGACAACCTCGGTATCGCAATCGGTTTCAAAAACATAACCGTGAAAGCGAAGCTCTCTGCGTATTTCATCGGTATTGTATATCTCGCCGTTATAAACAATAATATACTTGCCGAATCTCATAGGCTGAACGCCCTTTTCGGGGTCAATAACAGAAAGCCGTCTGTGAATCAGCGCAACGCTTCGTGTTATGTATTCCCCTCTCGCATCGGGTCCACGCATTTTCAGGCTGTCACTGACACGCCAAAGCATTTCCTTTTCACTTCTTAAATCAATATCGCTGCTCAAAATACCTGCTATACCGCACATTTATATCACCCTTCAAAATCGCATTAATATTATAGCTGTACTAACTCTATATTATGCAAAAAACGTAAATATGATAAAAATTATTTTTACTGTTTTTCAAAAAAAGCTATTGACAAATCGTTGTGCGTGTGATATATTATTGAAGCGTTGTAAATGTGCTGGTGTAGCTCAGTTGGTAGAGCAGCTGATTTGTAATCAGCAGGTCGGGGG
>CAMFQI010000063.1 GCA_945980015.1 uncultured Eubacterium sp.
CACCTAAGCCTTCGTCGGCAGCGTCAGATGTGTATAAGAGACAGGTGTTATACGAACATAGGGAATATAATCAACGGGAGTGCTTTCAAGCCATACGCTCTGCCATATTCCACTTTGAGCAGTATACCAAATGCCGCCCCTTTTCGTTCTTTGCTTGCCTCGTGAATAATGATTTTTTTCCGTAAGGTCACGCACGGTAACGTTCAGTATATTATGCTTTCCTACGTAGTCGGTAATTTCAAAGCTAAACGGAGTATAGCCTCCGTGGTGAGCACCTACGAAGGAGCCGTTAACATAAACCTTTGCGATTTGGTCAACTGCGCCGAAATTCAAAAACACCCTGCCTTTATTAAAGTCATCAGGTATTTCAAAATCTCTTTCGTAAATCAAATATTCTTCGTCAGACAAAGTACGGTTAACCTTAGATAAAGGTGCTTCGGGAGAAAAAGGAACAACGATGGTTTGCGAAAAGCTTTCGGGAATTTCCTCACTTTCACAAAATTCGCATTTCCATATGCCGTTAAGACTTAGATAGCTATTCCTTTTGAACTGCGGTCTCGGATATTCGGCGAGCGGACAGTCCGTTTTCATAGCTTCACCCCAAGGAGTAATAATCATTGCTTTTCCTCCATAACAATTTTTCCGTCAACAATTTGAATATGCTTATTACAAATCTCAAGCGCCGCTTTTTTGTGCGACACAATAATACAGGTTTTATTTTTCATTTGGCGAAGATTTTTCAAAAATTGAAGCTCTGTTTCCTCGTCAAGTGCTGAGGTTGCCTCGTCAAGAAGCATAATAGGTGATTTTGACAAAATTGCACGAGCTATTGCAAGTCGCTGAAGCTGTCCCTCGGAAAGACCTATACCACGCTCCCCGATAACCGTTTCAAGTCCGTCGGGAAGCTCGTCCAAAAATTTATCGGCACAAGCAATGTGAACAGCCTCGTCAATTTCATCTTCGGTTGCGTCGGAATTGATAAAGGTCAGATTTTCACGAATAGTTCCGGAAAGCAGGAAATTGCCCTGAGGAACAAAGGTAAACAGTCTTCTCGTATGGCAGTCAACCTTTACATCACCCTCGCTTGTATTGAGCCAAATTTCGCCGTCTTCAACATGAAATACGCCCAAAAGCAATTTCAAAAGCGTTGACTTTCCTATACCGGAAATACCCATAATAGCGACGAAATCGCCCTTATTTACAGTCAGTGAGGTATTATCCAGAATAACATCTCTGTCATAACGGAAGGTGATATTATTAAATTCGATGGTTTGAAGCTTATCGTAGAAATAATCGACATTAATATCGTACTCGTTTTCTTCAATTTCATCGGGGATATTGTCAAGCTCGATAATTCTTTCTGCCGAGGCAAGAACGGCAAAATACTTTGAAAGCATGCCGGAGAGTGCCGAGAACGGCTGCTGAATTTGGTTTACAAGCGTAAGCATTGCCGCAAGATCACCGAAGGGCATTCCGTTGAGCAGTCTATACGCACCGAACGACAGAGCAAAAACATAGCCTAGATTAAAAACGGTTGATATACCTGCGTTAGCGCAAATACCGAAAAAGCGGCGTTTCATTTTTGCATTATAGTTTTCCTCCATAAGCACGCCTGCCTGATCGGAAACCTTATCCTCGCTTACAAAGGATTTGATGACAAGAAGAGAGGTCAATATTTCCTGAATAAAGGAACGAACCTTGCCCTCAGTCGCTTGAACATTTTTGTGTAATCTTTTCAAAACTCCTCTAAACACAACCGTAAAGAAGAATACAAGTATGCCGCCGACAAGAAATACTACGGCAAAAAGCTTATCTAGAATAATCAAATACACAAATGCCGTCACAAGCTTTACAATAAAGTACACAACATTCGGAATAATAGTTGTAAAGCCGTCGGAAATAGTTGTAACATCGCTTGTCATACGGTTTTGAATTTCACCTGTATGATACTTTGTTACACCGGAATAATCCTTTCGCATAACGGTATTGAGAATATGTGCTCTAAGCGTAACCTCAATTCTTGCCTTACATCTTTCTGCAAAGCTCCTTGACAGAAGGTTTAGTATAAGCTGAAACATTATCAAAATGAGAAACGCAACAGTATTATAAATCACCTTTTCAAGCGAATGATCTTCGGACGCCGCATTGATAATACGTTTTGAAAAATCGGCATACATTACCGTCAAGACAGCGTTAATTGTATTTGCAACAATCAAAACAAGAACCTGCCAACGCTCCTTGTCGAACGTGCCAAGCATCCATTTTACCGTTTTCCAATCCGATTTTGAAATTCGTCTTCTTTCGTTTTGTGAACTCACTTTTTTATCCTCTTTAATATATGATTTTCAAGCCAAGTAAAGCACCTGTTGATAAATATGGTTAAGGGGCGAATGGGCATTAAAGCAACCCACACCCTTGAATACAGTCGATAAAGCTTATTGTTATCGCAGTCAATATAGCGTTTACCCTTTTTGTAGTAGCCTATAAGCCTACCGCATATCATATCGTCGGTTACATATTCACGCATTTTTAGGTTATCACCTACGATTATGTAATGGTCGGGATGAACCTCAACAACACGGTGCATTACGTACTTTCCCGTTTTAAGCTGATAAACGGCAACGTCGTATTTCTTTAAGCGTTCTGTATTTTTTACTACAATTATGTTATCCCTTTGCTGATGAATCATAGGTCGCATAGACGTACCCATTGTTAGTCCGGTATACTTGCCTGTTTTTTCAAGACATTCTCTTATTGATGTAAATTCTTCCATATGCTCACCCTATTTTCTGTTAACCAAAGCAACGGCATGGGCAGATATGCCCTCCTGTCTGCCTGTAAAACCAAGATGCTCCTCGGTAGTCGCCTTTACGCTTACGCAGTCAATATCAACCGAGCACGCCGAGGCAATATTTTTTCTCATATCAAGAATATAATCCTTCATTTTCGGCTTTTGAGCAATAATCGTTGAGTCGATGTTTTCAATAAAATATCCTGCGTTATTTAATCTCTCAACAACTGCTTTGAGCAGCTCAAGGGAATCTGCGCCCTTCCATTTTTCATCGGTATCGGGAAACATTGCGCCGATATCACCCATTGCGCAAGCTCCCAAAAGTGCGTCGCTTATTGCGTGAAGCAAAACGTCTGCGTCGCTGTGTCCCAAAAGTCCAAGCTTATGCGGAATTTCAACACCGCCGATAATCAGCTTTCTTCCCTCAACCAGCTTATGAACATCATACCCGTGACCTATTCTCATAATAAACCCTCGTTTTTCAGTAAATTTTCGGCAAGTGCAATATCATCTGGAGTAGTGATTTTTATATTTGAATAGCTTCCCTCAACCATTTTCACCTTACCGCCGCAAAGCTCGACAAGCTGACAGTCGTCTGTAAAATCCAGTCCCTGCTCATCAGCCTTTTGCATTGCGTTTTTGTATAAATCAAAATCGAATATCTGCGGAGTTTGTACCGCAAAAAGCGTTGACCTGTCGGGTGTCGACTCGACAAAGCCCTGCTTATCAACAATTTTTATCGTATCCTTGACATAAACGCCGACTGCAGCCGCTGAAAATTCCTCGGCGGCACGAATTGTTTTTTCTATATCCTCGCATTTTATGAGCGGTCTTGCGCCGTCGTGAATAATAATCAGGTGGGCATCGTCAACGGTTTCAACGGCGTTTTTTACGCTTTGCTGACGTGTTGTACCGCCTATAACAAACGAGATTCGCTCGTCAGTCAAAAGCTCGGAATATATTTCAACATCCCTTTCTCTTGCAACAACGATTATTTCGTCTATATCGCTGACGGACAAAAACGCCTCAACGCTTCTTTCGATAACGGTTTTTGAGCCGATTTCCAAAAGCAGCTTACTTTTTTCGGATTTCATTCTCGTGCCGTTTCCCGCACCGAGAATAATTGCAACATTACTCAACTTCTTTTACCTCCGAAAGTTCTTCATCATTTGGAGTAACATATTCCGTATTATAATGGTCATAAATCACCATTCCCGGCTTTGCTCCGTTTGGCTTATGAACGTTTTTTACTATCGTATAATCGACCGCAACATTTGACGAGGCGCTCGCCTTTGAATTTTGGGTGGCAAGCATTGCAGCTTGCCGAATAACCTTATCTGTAAAGGGTTTGTCCTTTACAGACTCAACGATAACATGGGAGCCGGGAGTGTCCTTTGTGTGAAACCATAAATCATAATTTTTTGCAGTCTTTAGGGTGAGCAAATCATTTTGAACATTATTCCTTCCGACGTAAATAACAAAGCCCTCGTCGGTGATATATTTTTTTGGCTTAAGCTTTTGCTGATTCTTATTTTTCTGAGAGGATTTTGAAAGAAAGCCGCTTATACTCAGCTCATTGCGAATAGCAGAAATTTCTAAATGAGTATTGGCTCTTGTAAGCTCGTCAATAACGGTGTCAAGATAGCTCGCCTCATCATTTGCCTGCTTAATAAATTCTCTCAGCTTCTGCTCGGCAACCTGCTTTTTTCTGTATTCCTTATAGTATTTTTGGGCATTTTGGGACGGCGTAAGCGTCGGGTCGGCAGGTATGCGAACGATATTATTGTTGTCGTAAAAATTTTCTAAATCGTAAAACAGCGAGCCTTTTTCAAGCAAATAAAGGTTTGCATTTATTAAGTCGCCGTAAATTTTCAGCCTTTGCATATCGGCACATTCATCAAGCTCTCTTTGGCGATTGAGAGACTTTCTTATTGCTCTTTCCCTGAGCGTTTGAAGATGATGAAACAGGTCATTTGACATTTGCTTTATGCGTTCAAGTCTTACCTGCTCAAAATAAAAGTAGTCGATAAGCTCACAAAAGGTATCAAAGGTTTTATATGTGCAAAGCTCTCCGAACTGCTTTGGTAAGAAAAATGTAAAGTCCTTCGGCTTGTCAAGAATTACAGCGGTCGGCTGAGGATTTGAAATATAATTCTTCAATCCCGACAAACTTAAATCGAAATCAATTTCATTTGCGACAATCGGAGAAATGCCCTGAATAACCTTTCCTGCGGCTTTTCCTCTCGTTGTATTCAGCTCTTTCATTTTTGATTCAATTTCGGGGATTGAGCGTTGCAAAATATTGAGCTTGTCCTGTTTAGGCGGAGCACAATATTTCACTCCGGGCAGTATTTCACGCACGGAGGATTTCGTTTCGTCAATTCGTTTTACGCACTCAACAATTCTGTTTTCGCTATTGACGAGAATTATGTTGCTGTACTTTCCCATAATCTCGATAATCAAGCGATATTCAACAGGGTCGCCCAAATCATCCCTTGCGTCAAAAACGAGAGTAAGTATTCTTTCAAAGCCGTCTTGGATAAGTGCCGTCAGCCTTGCACCGCAAAGCAGCTTACGAAGAAGCATTGTAAGCATCGGGGGCTTTTTCGGATTTTCGATATATTGGTTGGTAAGCTGAATTCTTGCACTGTCTGCCCTTGCCGACAAAAGCAGCTTTTCTACTCCGTCCAAGGTACGAAAGGTAAATAGTATTTCCTCCTTTGACGGCTGATAAATCTTATCTACTCTGCTGCCGAGAATTTTATTTTCTATTTCGTTTTTAGTAAGATAAAGAAATATTCCGTCAAACGCCATAAGCTAACACTTTCTATCATATTGTTTTTACTGCATTTTCCTGCTCGGACAGTACAAATTCGACGTCCGAAAACATCTTCGACAACGCATCATAAAGCGACAAAAACGGCTTATTTTCCGTTTCAAAATGGCCTGCGCTGATTACGGCATATCCGAGCTCGCCGGCATCAAGCATATCGTGATATTTCAAGTCGCCGGTGACAAAGCAATCACTGTTTTCACACGCTTCAAACATAAATTCGCCACAGGCACCGCCACCGACTGCAACCTTTTTTATCAGCCTATCGGTATCGGTATACCGTATACCGTTGCAATCAAGACGCTCGCTTACATACTGTGCAAAATCGTCAATACTCATAGGATAATCAAGTTCACCGACGGCAACAAATCCGTTTTCAAGAAAGCTTACATTATCAAGACCGAGCATTTCGGCTAATTTTGTATTTATACCACAGGGCGCTTTGTCAAAATTAGTATGTGCACTGATACAGGCAATATCGTGATTAACGAGAGTATATACGACGCTTCCTTTTTTTATTTCGGATAAAGCGGAAAAGATTACAGGGTGATGTGAAATAATCAAATCGGCACCTATACCTGCGGCAAGCTCGCTAACCTTTTTTGTTACGTCAAGGGTAATAACGGCTTTTTTTACAGGCTTTCTGTATTCACCGAGCAAAAAGCCGCTGTTGTCCCATTCCTCCTGTGTATCAAAGGGGGCTATTGAATTAATGTAGTCATAAATGTTTTTTACGGTAGTCATATTTTTCCTTCTATTGCGCTTATTACGTCGCTGTAGTCAACGCCTGATTTTTGCTTATTCTTCAAATAAACGAGCAGATGCTCAAAATATTCCCTGTCGGAAAAGTCGGATATTTCGCCGAGAAAGTAATCAACCTCGCTTTTTTCCTGTGCCTTTCCTGTATAATGAGCCGAAAGCACGCTGTAATGATGCTTCAAATCGGCGACAACAATATCGTTTTCTATGCAAAAGCCGTTATCATAAAGCCATTTTCTTGCAAGCTCAGTATGTGTCATAGGATTAATTATCAAGCGGCAATGCCTGATATTATCGGCGTTTTCAAGTATTTGAGCAATTAGCTCACCGCCCATACCGGCAACAATCACGGTATCGTAATCACCGTCAATGCTTTGTAGTCCGTCGGACAAAACGCATTTAACCTTATCGTCAAGTCCGAGAGAGGATATATAGCGTTTACACGAAGCAAGCGGCTTTTCGTTTATATCGCAGGCAATTACGCTTTTTGCAATATTATTTTTGATGAGGTAGGCGGGAATATAGCCACTGTCTCTTATACACATCTCCGAGCCCACGAGACGTAGAGGAATC
>CAMFQI010000064.1 GCA_945980015.1 uncultured Eubacterium sp.
TTCCTCTACGTCTCGTGGGCTCGGAGATGTGTATAAGAGACAGCTTTATATATAGCACATCAAAAATCATTTGTCAACAAAAACTTGCAAAAAAATGTACAACTAGGGACAGTCCCTAGTTGTACATTTTTGTAATAATTTTTTGAAGAAATGGGGGGTAAGATATACTATTTGTATTTTTACTTAAAGCTATTTAGCTCCTCAACATATTCAAAGCCAATTGAAGCGAGCGTCGAAACAATTCTTTCTTTATCCTCGCCCAAATCGTCGCAAAGCGCATCCAAGCTGTCGTAATTATCCCTCAGCTTTGTATTAACCACGCTCAGCAGCATAAACGCATCGTTTGGCAATGCCATATTGTCACCCCTTTACAGATTCGTTGAATAAATACCGGTGAGCATTTGAACGCCGAGCGAAACGCCTGTAATTGCAACCCAACAACAAAAGCCCAGTAAAATCGGCTTACCGCCCTTTTTAATCAAATTTACGATATTCGTATTAAGTCCTATAGCGCACATAGCCATTGCAATAAAGAATTTCGCAAGCCACTTCGCCCACGCAACAAAGCTTCCGTTATAGAATTCGCAAAACGCCGCCGCAACGCCGTTTTGAGCCATAACACCGACGAGCGTAGTAATAACCGAAGCTACTACGAAATAAATAATGAAAAACGGAAAAATCTTTTTAAGCGAAACGCTCGAAGCATTGCCGCCGTTTTTCTTCGCTCTTTTTGTGCGAATGAAAGCAAGCACGAGAGTAATCGGAATAATAGCGAGCGTTCTTGTTAATTTTACTGTCACGGCAGAGGACAAAATACCCTCAACGCCGTACAAGCCCTCGGCAGTCGAAGCCGCCGCAGTAACGGACGAGGTATCGTTTACCGCCGTACCGGCAAAAATCGCAAAACCCTCCGAGCCGAGACCGAGAATGTTATAGCCAAGCGTTGGAAAAATCAAAGCCGCAACAACGTTGAACAAAAAGATTACGCTGATACTCTGCGCAACCTCCTCGTCGTCTGCGTCAATAACGGGAGCCGTTGCTGCGATAGCCGAGCCGCCGCATATCGACGAGCCTACACCGATAAGGCACGCAACCTTTTTGTCGATTTTCATAACCCTCATCAAAAGCATTGCAACCAAAAGCGACACGAGAATTGTCGAAATAATAACAGGCAACGACTGTGTGCCGACCTTCGCAATAGTGCCTAAATTAAGGCTGAAGCCGAGAATAATTACCGCCCACTGCAAAATCTTTTTTGAAGTAAAGGTAACGCCCTGCTTCATACTCTCGCCCGAAGAAAGCCTCGGAAAAACGAGCGTGATTATCATACCTATCAGTATCGCAAACACAGGCGCACCGACAACCTCCAAGCTGAACGAGCCGATACTCAGCTTTGCCAAAAAGGTTGACAGCCCCGCAATCAAAGCGCAAATCACAATTCCCGGAGCTTTCCTTTTTATAAATTCCATACATTGTCACTCCTAAAATACAAATACGGACAACGAAAATCCGCTATCCGTATTATATACCTGTTATATCTATTTTACAAGTTTTTAATCAACCTTTTATTCCGACAACAACATTCTGTCGTTATCAAGCTCCTCGCCTGAGGTAAGCTTGAACTTCGCAAGCAGGTCGGCAGTAGTAAGCGCCTTTTTCTCCTCGCCCTTAACGTCATAGATGATCTTGCCGTCGTTCATCATAATAAGACGGTTACCGATTGCAATAGCATCATTCATATTATGAGTAATCATAATCGTTGTAAGATTATTTTCCGATACGATTTTTTCGGTAAGGTCGAGCACCTTTTTCGCAGTTTTCGGGTCAAGTGCGGCAGTATGCTCGTCAAGAAGCAGAAGCTTCGGCTTGCTCAAGGTTGCCATAAGAAGCGTTACAGCCTGACGCTGACCGCCCGAAAGAAGTCCAACCTTTGAAGTAAGGCGGCTTTCGAGTCCGAGGTCAAGGCTTGCAAGCATTTGAGTATAGTGTTGCTTTTCCTTATGCTTTACGCCGGGACCCAAGCCACGATGCTGTCCACGTCTTGATGCAAGCGCAAGATTTTCAACAATCTGCATATCAGCCGCAGTACCTGTCATCGGGTCCTGGAAAACACGTCCGATATATTTTGCTCTCTTATGCTCGGGGAGCTTTGTAACGTCAACGCCGTCGATAACAATGCTGCCGCAGTCAACAGGATACACGCCTGCAATCATATTGAGCATAGTCGACTTACCTGCACCGTTACCGCCGATAACGGTTACAAAATCGCCCTCGTTGAGAGTAAGGTCAATTCCGTTGAGCGCCTTTTTTTCATTAATAGTTCCGGGGTTAAAGGTTTTGTGAACATTCTTAATCTGTAGCATTATGCTTTAACCTCCTTGTTTTTTACTGTCTTTGCCGCAATCTTATTTTTCCAAAACGGAATTCCGAGGAAGAGTGCAACGACTATTGCCGTAAAGAGCTTAAGGTCGTTTGCATTAAGACCGAGACGAAGAACGAAGGTAATAACAACGTAGTAAATTACGCCGCCTATACATACTGCAAGAAGCTTGAGCGCAAAATTCTTGAAGATTTTTCCGAAAATCACCTCACCGATAATAACTGCGGCAAGACCGATAACGATTGCGCCCCTACCCATATTAACATCGGCAAAGCCCTGGAATTGCGCAAGCATTGCGCCCGAAAGAGCAACAATACCGTTAGAAAGCACAAGTCCGATAACCTTGTTTGTGTCGGTATTGATACCGTTTGCACGAGCCATAGCCTCATTACAGCCTGTTGCACGCAAGCCGTGACCAAGCTCCGTTCCGAAGAACCAATACAATACTGCAATGAGAACCGCAACAAAGATAACGCCGAATATAAGCGACTTCGGAATTGCACCGAGCGAAAAAACAACTTTGTAATTTCTGAAGCTCAAGGGTTGATTAGCCTTTCCGCCGAGAATTCTCAGGTTAATCGAATAAAGCGAAAGCTGGGTAAGAATACCTGCCAAAATTGCGGGAATTCCGAATTTAGTATGAAAAACACCCGTTACAAGTCCTGCAATACATCCTGCAAGAAGCGCCATTAACATACCGAGCCATGCATTCATACCGTTTGCCATACACAAAACGATAATTGCACCGCCTGTACCTAATGTTCCGTCAACTGTCAAGTCGGCAATGTCAAGCACTCTGAAAGTGATGAAAACGCCGATTGCCATAATGCCCCAAATAATACCCTGTGCCGCCGCACCGGGAAGGGCGCCGATAAATCCACTCATCAAATTTTCTCCTTTACGACGATTTTTTCGCTATGCTGCGCAAAATCGCTGAATTTCAATAATAATAGAATACCAAAAATAATACGCAAGGTCAAGTAATATTTAATTCTGTACAAGTAGGGACAGTCCCTAGTTGTACATTTTTTACAAACGACATAAAGACAACAATACACAGCCCTCTTTTGAGGGCTGTGTAAATATTTTGATTTAATTATTCCTCAGTCATATCGATAGCTTCGTATGTATCCGGAATTGTAAGACCGAGAGCAGTTGCTCTGTCTGCAACGTACTTATTTACAGGAGCTGTATCGTATGCGATTTCCATTTCGCCCGGATTTGCACCGTTCTTAAGGATTTCAATAGCCATTTCGCCTGCTTTGTAGCCGATTGAATAGTAGCTGATTGAAAGTGTAGCAACGCCGCAACCCTTTGCGATACCCTCTTCACCTGCGATTACAGGCTTGTTAGCCTTTGATGTGATAGGCTCGATTGTACCTGTTGAAGAAGCCATTGTGTTGTCGGTAGGAATGTAGATAACGTCTGTTTCATCACAAGCAGTCTGTGTTACAGCGGCAACCTCGTTTGTGTCTGCAACTGTATATTCCTTTGCTTCAAGACCGAGATTCTTAAGCTCTTCGCTTACTACCTTTGCCTGATATACAGAGTTTGCTTCGCCTGTGCAGTAGAGAATACCTACTGTCTTTGCATCAGGGCAAAGCTCCTTAACCATCTTTGCCTGCTCAGCAAGAGGAGCAAGGTCGGCAGTACCGGTAATGTTCATACCTGTTTTACCTGACCAGTCCTTAATGTCAAGAGCGGTTGCATAGTCGGTTACGGATGTGCCGACAATCGGAATTGTTGTTGTAGCGGTCATAGCAGCCTGAAGCGACGGAGTTGCATTAGCCATAATAAGATCAACACCGGAGGAAACAAAGCTGTTGCAAATTGTTGCACAGGTTGCCGGGTCGTTAGCCGCATTCTGTACGTCGATAGTAACCTTGTCGCCGAATTCCTTTTCGAGAGCTTCCTTGAAGCCTCTTGTTGCTTCGTCGAGAGCAGGGTGAGCAACGATTTGGCAAACGCCTACCTTATAGGTTTTTTCTGCGTCATCCTTTGCTGCAGAGCAACCTGCAAGTACGCCGCCTACCATTACTGCCGATAAAGCGACAGCAGTTACTTTTTTAACTAATTTGTTCATAATAATTCACTTAACCTTTCTTAATTAACATCAAATCAGTTTTAGTCTGTAAGCACAGTTTAGCACATAAAAGCGTTAAAGTCAACAGTCATAATAACATTTTGACATTAATGTTTTTTAGCCATCTGTGATTTGTCATAAATATTTTTTATGATAAGCATTTGCTTTTGTTATCATTTATGCCGTATATATCGGGGAGGTCACGGCTAAAATTTTTTCTTTTCCGTTGACCGTTCCCCAAAGCTCGGCACGGTACCATTGGTTTTTCTTTAGGCTTACACTTATATGACGCTCGGACAAAGCGGACTGCATAACACATTCGCCGCCGTTTGTGACAAGACGAACGGTTTTGTACTCAACGGCTTCGTTTCCGGCGTTCTTTTCTCTTGAATGAACGTCCGTAAAGAAGCTGAACACGGCGTTTCCCCTGCGCAGAATTTCGCCTATTTGGTAAGTTTTGCCCTTTTGATGAACTCTGAAGAAAAATTTTGCGCCTGTTGAAGCGACAGTCTTGCCCATCATAATTCCCTTGAGTGCGTTTTGCTCGTTTACCTCGCCGTCGAAATCAATATATGTGCAGCCGAAATGACCGCTGTCATCATTCGAGTGCCAATCTCTGCCGTAGGTGCAGGCTATATGATAGCCTTTATCCAGCAGAGACGTCCAAAGTGCGAGTGCTCTGTCGTTTTCGGTATTTTCTTCGGAAAACGCACCGTGCCATACCTCGATATAATCAACGCTTCTCCAATTTTTTATGTTGAATTCCCAACGTCCGCCGGTACAAACAGGCGAGCCGAACTGAAACGGATGCGCAATTCCGACAACGCCGCCGACAGCTTTTACCTGACTTATTTTTTCGTCAATATTATCGGGCACGGCGTCACGCCAATCAACAAAGCTTTTTGCACCCAGCACGAGCATATGGCCGAAATACGTAGTCCACTCAATACCCTTAATTGCAGGCAAAATGCTGTCGTCAAGTTCATCATAGCCGCTGATTGTGTTATGGTCGGTCAGCGCAACAATGGCAAGGTGGTCGTCGTCGGCAGTCTGCAAAAGCTGTTTAGTTGTGAATTTTCCGTCGCTGTTCACCGTATGACAGTGAAGCTCGCAGGGTAGGTATGCCATAAATTATTCCCCCTCAATTTTTATCGAATACTCAACCTCGTCACTTCCGACAAAATGGACGTTGAGCGTAACGCTCCACATACCCGCTGTTATCGGTGAGTTGATAATTCCGGGCGTTGACGACTCGCTTGAAATATAAATGCTCTGCTCGTTTGGGTGGCGGTGACACGCTCCCCGATAGCCGTTGCAATCGTCGAACGAAAGCGTAACTAAATTTGAAAGCGGCAAAAGGTCATCAAACGAATATATTTCCTCGCCGTATTTTTTTGCCGCAAGGCTAATCATTTCAACCGATTTTTCCTTGTCCTCGACGTGCTTGGGAGAATATTTATATTCAACCCTCAACGCCTTCACGCCGACGGGCACCGCAAAATCAAAGCGAATATTCGTCTTGCTTTGAGACGGTGTAAGCACGCCGCATTTAGTAAACAATTCCATATTTTACCTCGAAAATATTTTATTTTCTTATTATACCACTATGAACAAAAGTATTCTATTGATAAAACTACACAAATTTGGTATACTTTTGTTGGTGATAATAATGAAAACAGATTTAAGAAATTGGATGAAAAATATTGACGGCGACAGGGATTTGTTCACTCTCACAATACCCGGCACTCACGACTGCGTAACTCAATATGTTCAGCTTATGCACATCTCGAACACGCAGGATATGAATATTTACGAGCAGCTTTGCATCGGCGTTCGTGCACTAGATATCCGTGTTCAGTCAAGAGGCGAGCGTCTCGGAATGGTGCACGGCATAGCAAAGGCGTTCAGTTCCCCGAAAAAGCCGAGGGCACAGATGGATATGGCGGACGTCTTGGAGTATTGCTATAAATTTTTAGACGAAAATCCGAGCGAGACAATAATTTTTCAGTTCAAAAACGACAGCAACAAGGAAAACGAAAAATGCTTCAACAACCTGTTTTATACCTACATAAAGGGCTATGAGGATTTTTGGTTTACAAAAAGCAAAATCCCGACGCTCAATGAAGCGAGGGGAAAAATCGTACTCATAAGACGCTGCAAAATGGACAAAGGCAATCCCGAATTTAATAATGATAACACCGGCATTGACTTTTCACGATGGGTTGAACAGGACACCGCAGTACCCGAGCCTCTGATATTAAAAACGCACAACGAGGATAACGCCGAATTTGTCATTCAGGATAGGTTTAAGTACAAGCCGCGCCAAAGATGGAACGATTGCTTAAAGCCGTTTTTGGACAGTATGCAAGAGTTTTCGGGAAAATATATCATAAATTACACCTGTCTCTTATACACATCTCCGAGCCCACGAGACGTAGAGGAA
>CAMFQI010000065.1 GCA_945980015.1 uncultured Eubacterium sp.
AATACGAGATTCCTCTACGTCTAGTGGGCTCGGAGATGTGTATAAGAGACAGGATTAAAGAATTAGAACAAACTCCCGAATTTATTGTTGATCTGGCAATCGGTGGAAAGAAGTTAACTGCCGAAGAATTTGATGCAGTAACATTAACGGTAGATTGTGGCGGTATTGCTCATACAGTAACTCCTAAGAAAGAAGATTCACAGTATTTAATCAAGCTGAACGCCACCGAAGGTATTGCAGAGGGCGGTTATCGTATCAACGTGAACGCTAAATACTTAGATGAAGCAGGCAGAGAAGCTGAGGCTACCGATTCATCGAAAGTAACATTGAGCAATACACCTCTCTGGGTAAAATGGGCCATCGGCTTGATATTGCTTTTACTTCTGATACTTCTTTTGTGGATAATCCTCCATATTAAAGTATTACCTAAGCATATGCACACGACCAAGCGTTTAAGTTCAATGAACTTCGATGGTGACGATGTAACACAGTCCACTAATTTCTTGGCGGAAATCAAGAAAAACAGTATAAGAGTACAAGGAAAATATGGCGGTAAGAAATTCGGTCTTTCTATGGATGCTAAACCGGGACCGGAAAGCTATTTGTACAAACCCCAAAAGCGAAGAAGTGCACTTGTCAATGCGGCTTCAGTGCGGAAATTCGGTCAAGCAAAAATTACCGAGGTAATGATTGGTAGCACAAAGTTTGATGTTGACGATAATGGTAAATTAAAACCGGCGCTTGCAAATCAAAAGCCATTCTTAATTACGAATGACACGAGAGTTAAATATTCCGGCACCATACAAGACGCCGGCATAGATAAAGATTTTGAAGTAGTATCAAAACTTAACTTTAAAAAGAAATAAACAGAGGAGTAAAGTTTATGGGAAACAAGAAAGAAAGCATAAAACCGAATGAAGTTGCGGCACCAACCTTGTTTGTTGGCGTAGGTGGCACAGGCTGTAAAATCGTTAAAAAAGTTGCAGACTTGTGCGCTCCTGAAGAAAAGGAAAACATCAATTTCCTTTGCTTGGACACCAATGTTAACGACCTTTCTGATGTCGCAAACGGCAAATCCAAAATCTATTGGGTTCAAACTTCTAACACTCAAACAGTAGGTAGCTATCTAGATTATGATGAGGAAGCTCGTAAAAAGTGGTTCCCCAAGAATGCGGTTATGTATGATAAGACCGTTTCTGAAGGTGCAGGTCAGGTGCGTGCTATCTCTAGATTGGCTCTTAACTCCACCATTAAAACAGGTAAGATTCGCCCTTTGTATGATTCCATTGACGATCTTTTCCGTAAGACTGGTAAAGATATGAAACAGGCGATGCGTGTTGTTATTGCTTCTACCGCTTCCGGTGGTACCGGTTCGGGTATCATTTTGCCCCTTAGCATGTTTATCCGTGATTATGTAAAAGAAAAGTATCCGAACACTAGTCTTATCGTTCGTTCTTTGATTCTTTTGCCTGAGACCTTGGATAGCGTTATCGATTCTCAGACCGAGCGTGATAGCCAAGCTCGTAATGCTTATGCAACGGTTAAAGAATTGAACGCCTTTATGATGAAAGGTTCGGGCTTCATTGATTTGGATGAGGACTTAAAGCAGTTCAGCGATTTGCACATTAACGTTTCTATCGCAGGTTCCGACAAACAAAAAACCTTGTCCTTGTTGCCGATGGACTTCTGCTTCTTGATGGATGGTCAGGATGCCGAAGATAGCACTATGATTAGCATCGGTCAGTACATCGAGCAGGCCGCTCAAGCTCTTTATGAGCAGAACATTGGTCCTATGCAGAAGAAAGCTTTCTCTGTAGAAGACAACATTATCAAAGAAATGACCAAGCCCGGTAACTATGGTCGTAACCGTTTCGGTGGTATCGGTGCCGGCGTTATCCGCTATCCTTATGAAAAGGTTGCCGATTACGTATCTTACGATTTGGCAATTGATAGTATCGGCGGCGAAGGCGACGCTACTAAGTGGACTAAGTATGACAATGCGGTTCAGTCCTATAAAGCAGAGCAGAAAAAACGCGGTGTTCCTATGTCCACTTGGGATCCCGATGGCAAGGTATATTGCGATACCTTACATAACGCAAAAGATCCCTTCTCTCGTGACTTAAACAACACTTATGAGTTAGACGGTCTTGATTCCAGAATTAAGCGTTTCAAGAAGAGCTTTGAAGATCAAGTATATCGTGTTGTTTTGAACGACAAACGTTTTAACTCCCTCTATAATTCTGCTAAGCAGTGGGAAACCAATCCTTCCTTTGGCGAAAGCGACAACAAGATTGTCGATGCAGTTGATTCCTTAAGCGCATATCGCGGCGTTGTTGAAGCTCGCAGCAAGGATGGTAGCCCGATCGTTGAAGGTATCGTAAGCCGTTGGGTTGAAGCTCTTTATACCAATGAGCAGAAGAGCGTTGTTATTAACGATACTTATAGCATTGAAAGCTTGCTTAAAAATGCTCAGGGTGAATTCTTCCATCCCTGCGCAGCTCGTTACGTATTGTATCGTTTGATGGAAGAATTCGACAAGGATGTTCGTTCTTCGTCTCATATCCGCGCCGAAGACACCATCGAAATGTTCAAGAACAAGGAATATGAATTTAAGTTCACTAAGGATAAGGTTATCGGTATTGAAAGCCTTGGCGACCTCGAAAAAGAACCCACTGTTTTTGACAAACTCAAGGGCTATAAGAAACTCAATGAAGAAGCTAACCAGGATATTCCCGGCTACTTTATGGCTTTGGAAGATTACTGCAAGAAGACTGCAGTTCACGCCGCTTATGTAAAGGCTTATACCTATGTTAAGGCTTTTGCTGAGCAGTTTGAATTGTTCTTCAACACCTTCGTTTATAAAGTTAAGGACCTCAGCCGCAAGAAGATTGACTTGGTGGACGAGCTCCAATACAAGAAGGGCGACTCTTTTGTAAATATCTGCGCAACCGAAGAACTCCTACAAGAGCTCAGCAAGTATTCTTTACAGAAGGCACAGAAAGAAACCACTATGCTCAACTCTGATATCAACGGCGGTATCTTTGATGCAGTTAAGAACAATGCTGTATTTAAGATGGAAATTGATAAAGCCGGTGGCGGTTACATTGAAGAAGACCGTCGTGTAAACATCTTTGACGATATCCTTATGGGTTACTTCAAGAATAGCGTTCGTGAAAAGTGCGATGATATCGATCGCGATATTATCGGTGCCATCGAACTCGAGCAGCGCCTCAAAGAACGTATTCGTTTGCGTGCTGAAAATGGCGGCGATACTCAGGTGTTTGAACAGGTATCTGTTGATGATGCTAAGAGACATATCCTTGAGGTTGTTGCAATGGGTGCACGTATTGCCGCTCCTTCCGTGCAGCGTGCAACTAATGAAGAACCCAGAGAGATCAAGGTTTGCGCTTACAATAAGATTCTTTTGGATAACCGTAAATTCCGCGTTAAAGATTTGATACCCAACGGCGAAGCAGTTGATACTGTTTCTAAATATGAGATTCACTTCTACAACGCACTTTATAACCTCACTCCCAATAAGTTGAAGAAATTTGCGGCTCCGTTCGAGACCGAGACCGGCAAGAAGCCCTCAGGCACCTACCACAAGGCATATACCGAGTATTCTCGCTTGATCGGACCTGATTCCACTAAGAATGCTGCTATTTCTACTCATATTGACAAAGCTTGGGATTCTATCAAGAGCATGCCTGAACTTGATTTCGATTATCAGGCACAGGTAATCAAGAAGGTTCATAAAGCTTTTGTTTATGGTTTGATTCACCACGCTATTCAACAACGTCCTCTCTCTGCTGTTGCTAATGGTAAGAAGGTTTTCTTGTATCGCGATTCGAATAACCGTGATGTAGAATTGCAGGTTCCCAATGGCACTCTATGTGATGAGTTCTACGAGATTTTGGATGCACTGTATGTAAACTTCAAGGTTGTTGAAGATATCAATCTTATCAAAAACCGCAAGAGAGCTATGAGCGAAGCCAAGAACTGCAACTATGAGAGCACAGAATTCTTCCGTGATATGGCTAAATTCAATCTTCTCTATTTGCTCGGTATGGATGATGCAAATGCTCATAATTCCTGTGATGGCACTCAGAAGGGCATCGATGATCTGAAAGCAGAAATTCGCAAAAATAAGGAAGCACGTTATAAGCACCAAGGCGCAGAGTGGGATTTGGCAGATATTAAGGATGACGGCAAACGTTACGTTGAAAATGCAACCAGCTTGTTTGCAATTCCTCTTATGTTCTATTGCACACTTCCTAATTCCGGTCGTTACGTTTCTGAAATCACCGCTATGGTAGATGCAGTTATCGACGTATTCCGTGAAGAGTATTCCAAGTGGGAGAAGGAAGAAGACGTTAAGTTCGTATTGTGCACACGTTTGGTAGATGAATTGACCCTGCTCAAGCGCAACTATCAGTTCTATATTGATTATCTTCGTGCGCCTGCTGCTTCAGAGAATCCTGTTATTGATATTATTCAAAGAAAGATTCGCGACGTTATTATGTCTGCTCCCGAACCGGAAGATTACGAAGCTTTGTTGGATAAAGTAGCGAAAGAGTTTAAGGAAAGCGAAAATAGTTAATACTTATAAGAAACGGAGGTGAGTGGTTTGTTTACAGTTTTAATAGCTGAAAAACAACACATTGATGCCATACAACAGGAAAACAAGCTGTTTTTCGAACCGTTTCTGGAAAGCAAAAAGTTAGCATTTTGTTATTGGAACCCTGCGGGACAGAGTCTTGAAGATTCTGTCCCGGGGCTCCTGGACGCTGTAGGACGCCGAAGAGATTGGCGCGCTGTAATTATCAACAACTGCAATATCGCTTCTTCCAAATTGCGCAATCCATTTGATGTTGTAGATCACAGTGCACTTGACGCTCTTACTACTCCCACTCAACAACCTCAAGACGATGAATCTTTGGACAAATGGGAAGCATCCTGGAAAGAATACTACGATGCGCTTACCACTGAAAAAGAAAACGTGTATAAAAGTGCATTAGAACTTCCTTTGCAAAAACTTGCAACTTGGCTTTGCTTTAGACGGGAAGATTATATTCATAATGAAGTACAGGAAAAACAGGATGCCCAAGATTGGGCGATGGAAATGATCGGTAGAGACGATATGAAGCCCAGCGTCAAATTAGAGTTGTTAGAGCGCGAACAGTATAAATGCGAATTGCGTTTGAAGGAAAAACTTCGTAGAACTTTTCTTGATGAAAAATATTTAAATGTTAGTTATCCTTCGGAAGTGTATTGCATTTCCCCTCGTGCGGCGGAGAACAATTATTTTGATCCGGATGCCTATTGGACTATTCACCAAGATAGTCAATACTCGACATTCGCCGACCGAAATATGTATTTTGACAGAATGCGCTTTATGGTGTTTGATATGCTATCACCATCGCATCGCGATTTTCGTTCAGACTACATTCGATTTTTGGCATCTGTTTTAATTTTCATTTCTAACGCTGTTCCCAGTAGCGCTATGCAATCGAGACATCTTTATCAATTAGAGGTTGAGTCAGATGACGACCCGCTTTGCACAATGGTGACTTCATATGACCGGAAATTGGCTAACACGTATGAAGTTATCGAAAACGAGATGGAGAAAATCAGAAGTGAGATTCCCGGTGAACTTACAGACAAAGCCGCTGAAGCACTGTTCTGCACACCAAAGGATGTAGCTGTATTGCTGGATGATTCTTGTGATCCGGAAAAGGTATTTACCGAAAAGGACTATGGATTATTTTTTGATAGTCCAGAAAACGAGCATCATAAGTGGAATCGAGATTACAATACATCTAAGAAGGCATTAGCTTATATAGCAAAACAGCAATCTCGTTCTGTTCGAAAAAGCGTTAGTCAAATGCATTTGTCCAGTGAGATTACGGACGTCAATATTAGCCGTCTGACACCACTTCAGGTCGATGACATCCGTGAATATACAAACGCCGCAGAGGATACGATGGTAGCATCGATTCCCTCTGATCTTACTGACATTACTGCCTACACAAAACGTATGGCAAAAGCTTCGGAAGATGTCAAGAAGGCAATTAGTCGTCGTATGACACGAAAGACCGGAGTAATATTAACTGCGATTTGTTTAGGCCTGTTTTTGCTTTGCTTTCTACCGTTCCTTTTTGCCAATAACGGCACATCGCAAACGGTAACAACGGCTATTATTTTAAGCGCAATTTCGCTTGGAGTATTGGCAATCATTTTATTAATTTCTTTATTCGTAATGCGTTCATCAGTCGTGAATGCCGTTAAAGGCTATAACAACACGGCTAAAGAAATTATAAACGATATTCATTCGTCTATGAAACAGTTTTCCAAATATCTGAGTGCTTCTTGTAACGTACGCAGAGGTCACGCCGTTCAAAATTATGCAAAAAAGAATTTGGACGAGTACACCAAGAGTTTGCGTATTCGCAAAAAGCATCTGGAAGATATTCGTAGAAGACGTGCGCATCTCGAAGAAAACTACAGTGATTATTTGGGAGACCGTTCCTATTCTGATGAAACGATGTCTCGCCCATATGATTACGACTTTGATCAAACGACGGAATATTCGTATCCCGCACCCTTCCTTGCAGGAGATACACGGCAGATTGAATTTATCAGCAATGGTAATTTCGTAACTGTTCCGTCAAGCTTTATAACTCGTATTGTAGTAAGAATGGAGGGAATATATGAATAACATCATGTTTTTCGTAGAACTTGTTGTATCCTTCCTTCCGTTCATACTGCTTGCATTCTTGAACAGCAAAGCAAACGTCAAAAAAGAGAATCGCAACAGGCAGTATGC
>CAMFQI010000066.1 GCA_945980015.1 uncultured Eubacterium sp.
GCCGCAAAGGGCGAGCCGATTAGCTTTTACGAGCAGGGCGAATTTGTTGAGCTTTGCGCAGGTCCTCACCTTATGGATATGAAGAATGTAAAGGCGTTTAAGCTTACACAGTGCACCGGCGCATATTGGAGGGGCGATGAGAAAAACAAGATGCTTTGCCGTGTATACGGTACTGCTTTTCCAAAGGCTTCCATGCTTGAGGATTATCTCAATGCCTTGGAGGAGGCAAAGAAGCGTGACCACAATAAGCTTGGCAGAGAGCTTGAAATATTCACAACCGTTGACTATATCGGTCAGGGCTTGCCGATTCTTCTTCCGAAAGGAACAAAGATTATCCAAACGCTTCAGCGTTGGGTAGAGGATGAAGAGGAAAAGAGAGGCTGGTTGCTTACGAAGACTCCGCTTATGGCAAAGTCCGATTTGTACAAGATTTCGGGACATTGGGATCACTATCAAGACGGTATGTTTATTATGGGCGACCCTGAAAAAGATAAGGAGGTCTTCGCACTTCGTCCGATGACCTGCCCGTTCCAATATCAGGCATATCTTAACAAACAGCGCTCATATAGAGATTTGCCGCTTCGCTATGACGAAACCTCAACTCTTTTCCGCAACGAAGCGTCGGGCGAAATGCACGGACTTATCCGTGTTCGTCAGTTCACAATTTCTGAGGGACATCTTATGTGTCGTCCCGACCAGCTTGAGGATGAGTTCAAGAGCTGTCTTGAGCTTACGAATTATATGATGGAAACCCTTGGTCTTAAAGAGGATTTGACATACCGCTTCTCGCAGTGGGATCCCGATAACCGTGAAAAGTATATCGGAACAAAGGAGCAGTGGGACGAGGCTCAGGGCGTAATGAAGAATATTCTTGACGACCTCGGTATCGATTATGAAATCGGTATCGGTGAAGCCGCTTTCTACGGACCTAAGCTTGATATTCAAATTAAAAACGTGTTCGGCAAGGAAGACACGCTCGTTACTATCCAAATTGACCAGATGCTTGCTGAAAAATTCGGAATGGAATATGTTGACTCCGACGGACAGAAGAAGAATCCGTATATCATTCACAGAACCTCAATCGGCTGCTACGAAAGAACGCTTGCGTTACTTATCGAAAAGTATGCCGGTGCATTTCCGACCTGGCTTGCTCCTGTTCAGGTTAAGTTCCTGCCTGTTGCAGACAGACATCAGGATTATTGCCGTGAGCTTATGTCGAAGCTTCAGGCTGTCGGCGTTCGTTGTGAGCTTGATGACAGAAGCGAAAAAATCGGCTTCAAGATAAGAAGCGCTCAGCTTGAAAAGATTCCGTATATGATTGTAGTCGGCGATAAGGATATAGAAGCAGGCACAATCTCCGTTCGTTCCCGCAAAAACGGTGACGAGGGCGCAACAACGCTTGATGAATTCATTTCAAGAATTACTGTTGAAATCGCATCAAAAGCAAGATAACTTCCAATAAACTAAAACAAGTCCTGTAAAGTTTAATTGCTTTACAGGACTTGTTTATTGTCAAGTATATTTACTTTATGAGATTTTTGGCTTCAAATATTGAAATATCACGTTCATTCGCTATTTTTACAAGCTCGTCGAATTCGGGCTTTTCTTTTTTTACTCCGTAGCCCTCGCTTCTTTTAAGCTTTATCTCATTTTTTACTATGATTTCTCTTGTAAGTACGCTTCGTGTACATTCGATCTGTCGTATTCCGAGAGTGGTTGTGTGCTTAAAAATCTGTTTGATGAAGAAATCCTTTTTGTCGGGGTAGGTGATAACCGTCATTTCAAAGGCAGGTCTGCTCTTTTTCATAACAATCGGTGTGATGTATACGTCAAGTGCGCCGAGTGATAAAAGCTTGTTTAACGCATATCCCATTTCCTCGCCCGTCATATCGTCAATCTGGCATTTCAGCTCAACAACCGATTCCTCGTTTTCGTCGCTTACAAAGACTCTTACGCAGTTTGGTCTTTCAAAATCCTTACTGCCCATTCCGTAGCCAATTGTGTTGTATGTTTCAGGTCGCTCGGTTGTTATTTCTTTGGCAAAATACCTAATAAGCCCTGCACCTGTCGGAGTTGTTAATTCTCCCTTTATATCACCGACGTAATTTTGTATCCCCGCCAAAAGCAAAGCCGTTGCAGGCGCCGGAACAGGAAGTATTCCGTGTGCCGTTTTTACCTCACCGTAGCCTGTCGCAATAGGGGAGCAGGTTATTATTTCGGCGTTGATATAGCTGATAATATAACAAAATGCGGTTATATCCATAATTGCGTCCTTCATTCCGACCTCGTGAAGATGAATGTCCGCAACCTCAACACCGTGCACCTTGCTTTCCGCATTTGCAATGATTTTGTATACTTCCTTAGCATTTTGCTTAATTTTTTCATCAAGCGCAAAGCCGTCAATGGTGTCAAAGATTTCCTTAATTGACGAGTGATGATGTCCGTGTTCTTTGATATCAACATTGAATTTTGTGCCCGAAATACCGCATTTTTCATTTTTTGTGCAGGAAACGGTAACGCCTTGCATAAATGTATTGAGCTTATTTATTATTTCGTTTTGTTCATTTTTGTTTAGTGTGTCAAGCAATGCACCGCACAGCATATCACCCGATGCACCCATACTACATTCTATATATATCTTTTTCATATCTTATTATTGCCTATTTATTACATATCATATTTGCAATGTAGCCTGCGCCGAAGCCGTTGTCGATATTCACGACGCAAACATTACTCGAGCACGAATTGAGCATCGACATTAATGCCGCTGCACCTCCAACGCCTGTTCCGTATCCGACGGATGTCGCAACGGCAATAACAGGACAGCTTGCGAGTCCGCCTATTACACTTGCAAGCGCACCCTCCATACCCGCTATTGCAATAATAACAGATGCGTTTGCAATTTCATCTGCGTGCTCTAATATTCTGTGAATACCTGCAACTCCGACGTCGCATAGCAGCTTTGCTTTGCAACCGAAAGCCTTTAGCGTCATCATTGTCTCATTTGCGCAGTATAGGTCGCTCGTCCCCGCACAGCATACCAAAACCTCGCCCTTGCTTTTGGGAGAGGGTATTTCTCCTGCGATTGCCGTGCCTGAAATATCGTCATATTCGATTTTTATTTCCTTGCCGACAAGCTCTGCCTTTTCCTTACTCATTCTTGTTATGAGAACGGTTTTTTCGCCGCTTTCAAGAAGTGATTTTGCGATTTGAGAAATCTGCTCACCGCTTTTCCCCTCGCCGAAAATAACCTCGGCAACACCGTGCCTTATCGAGCGAGAGCAGTCCGCCTTTGCAAATCCCAAATCCCTGTAGGTCATTTTTTCGACCGCTTCATCAGGCGTCAGCCTTCCGTTTTTCACTTCGTTCATAATGCGAAGCAGTTCATCTTTTCTGTACATAGCACTATTCCTAATATGTTTTTTATACATTTTATTATCCATAAAAAGCCCTGTGTGTCAAGGCTTTTCGGACGTTTTGAAAAATTTTTTCAACAAAATGTAGAAAACCTATTGACATACTAGGTATTGTTGTGTATAATGCAATCATAACTAAAACATACTATTTCACTATGAATTAAAGGAGACAGAAAAAATGAGCTATAAATTTGAAACACTTCAGCTTCACGTAGGACAGGAGCAGCCGGATCCAGCAACAGACGCAAGAGCCGTTCCTATTTACCAAACTACTTCATATGTTTTTCGCAACAGCGACCATGCACAGGCAAGATTCGGTCTTGCCGATGCTGGTAACATTTACGGCAGATTGACAAACAGTACTCAAGATGTATTTGAAAAACGAATTGCGGCGTTAGAGGGCGGTGTTGCGGCTCTTGCAACAGCTTCGGGTGCTGCGGCAATAGCATATACATTTCAGGCTCTTGCTCAGGCAGGCGACCATATCGTAGCCGCAAAGACTATTTACGGCGGCACCTATAATTATCTTGAGCACACATTTCCAAATCACGGCGTAACAACAACCTTCGTTGACCCCGACGATGTATCGAATTTTGAAAACGCCATTCAGGAAAACACAAAGGCAATCTTCATCGAAACACTCGGAAATCCTAATTCAAACATTATTGATATTAAGGCACTTTCCGAGATTGCACATAAGCATAATATTCCGCTTGTTATTGACGATACCTTTACAACACCGTTTTTGCTTCGTCCTATTGAGCTTGGTGCGGATATTGTTGTCGCTTCTGCAACAAAGTTTATCGGCGGTCACGGAACAACACTCGGCGGTGTTATCGTTGATAGCGGAAAATTCGATTGGAAGGCAAGCGGAAAATTCCCTCAAATCAGTGACGCTAACCCAAGCTATCACGGTATCAGCTTTGTTGAAGCAGTAGGCGAGGCAGCTTTTGTTACCTACATTCGTGCCATAATTCTTCGTGATACCGGCGCAACGATTTCTCCGTTTAACGCATTCCTTCTTTTGCAGGGTACCGAAACTCTTTCTCTTAGAGTTGAACGCCATGTAGAAAACGCATTAAAGGTTATTGAGTATCTCAACAATAATCCGCTTGTTGAAAAGGTTAATCATCCGTCGCTTAACCCGAAGTATAAGGCTTTGTATGACGAATATTTCCCAAACGGCGCAGGTTCGATTTTCACCTTTGAAATCAAGGGCGGTGAGCAGGAAGCAAAGAAATTTATCGACTCCTTGCAGATATTCTCGATTCTTGCGAATGTTGCCGACGTAAAGTCGCTCGTTATTCACCCTGCAACAACTACTCATTCGCAGCTTAGCCCCGAAGAGCTCGAAGAACAAAATATAAAGCCGAATACAATTCGACTTTCAATAGGTACCGAGCATATCGACGATATTATTGCCGATTTGGAGCAGGCATTTGACAAAATAAAATAATATAACAAAACAATCGGAGGATTGAAACCATCCTCCGATTGTTAACTTTATTGTTAACTTTTAAGTAAGCCCTGTTTTACAAATTCAATTACGCAGTTGTAGTCAGGCTCGTCTTTTCTCGATTCGTCGAAAACAAGTCCGACTACAAGATGTTTAACCGCTGTATAGAAAAACTCCGTAACCTTGTCCTGATTTCCCGATGAAATTTTGATATATTCTCTTACAAATTTTTCGACGCTTCGGCTTAAAAGAGAATAAATAAATGTGCTTTTTGATGTGTACAAAGAGCTACGAATCAAAACAGTAAGCTTGTCTAAAAGCGTTATGTAGTACTTTGAAGCAATAGGCCACGATTCACCCGCTACGAGCTTTTCGCACGCTTTATTCGTTTCGTTTTCAAAAGCCCATTCAATAAGACCGTCGAGATTTTTGAAATAATAGTAAAATGTCTGTCTGCTTGCCTTACTCTTTTCTGTTAGGTCGATGATTGATATTTTTGTAATATCCTTTTCGTTCAGCAGCTCCAAATATGCGTCAACGAAGCTTTCCTTTGTAGTTACGGACATTATGATCTCCTCTCAAAACATACTGCACCTATATTCTACATTTTATTGAAAATCATTTCAATAAGTAAAATAAAGTGTTAATAAATTGTTTAGACATTTTTTATATTTTGTCAGCATATTCTCGGGAGACCTTCTCCTATTAATACATTTACCTTTTTTCTTCCGCCCAGCTCGGTGATTAACGTAACACCTTCACCACTTGAAGCGATACCGATTTCTGCCGCATTTTCTCCGTATTTTGAGCCTTTGATTATTTCGAGGGCTTTTTTTGATTGCTCCTTGCTTACAAAAATCACCATTTTACCCTCGTTACCTAAATGCAAAAGATTTAATCCGAGAATTTTTGAAAAAGCCCTGACCTCGTCTGAAACCGGTATTTTGTTTTCAAAAATATCAATATGAACACCGCTTGAAGATGAAAGCTCATTGAGTACGGTTGCGAGTCCGCCTCGTGTAATATCACGCATACAATGAATGTTTATGCCGTTTTTCTGCAATGCGTAAACCATTTCGCAAAGCGGTGCGTTGTCAGAGCAGATTTCGTTTTCGATTCCCATTCTTGCAGAGAGAATGGCGGCATGATGGTCGCCCATATTTCCGCTGACTATTACGCAGTCGCCGTCTTTAATGCCATACGCCGAAACACTGTCGTCCTCAACAAAGCCGACTCCTGCGGTGTTGATATAAATTCCGCCCTTGCCCTCGATAACCTTTGTATCTCCCGCAACAACGATAACGCCTGACTCCTCGGCGGTTTTTGCCATGGAGCACACTATTTTTTCAAGCGTGTCTGTATCGGCGCCCTCCTCAATGATGAACGCCGAGGTAATATATTTTGCCTTTGCGCCTCTCATAAGAAGGTCGTTTACGGTTCCGCAAACGGCAAGCCTGCCGATATCTCCGCCCTTGAAGAATAATGGAGTGACGACGAAGCTGTCGGTTGTTATTGCGATTTTTTTATTGCCGTCAACTACTGCGCTGTCCTCCATAAGATTAAGCACGGGATTTGAAAAATGCTTTGCAAATATTTTGTCTATTAATTCGGATGTGGCCTTTCCGCCGCTTCCGTGTGATAATGTTATTTTCATAAGCCTTATTCTCTGTTGTTCGTAATATAATTAAAGCACGCACCCTCGTTGCTTACCATACACGCTCCTATCGGGTGCTCGGGAGTGCATATTTTTCCGTATAGCCTGCATTGAGACGGCCGCTTTTTTCCTGTGATAATCTCACCACACGAGCAACCGTTGTTGTGTGAATAATCGTTTATAAGCTCCCTTGAGCCTGCGTCAAAGCATGAATATTTCTTCTTTAGGACTAAGCCCGAGCCCTCAATAATTCCCAAACCCTGTCTCTTATACACATCTCCGAGCCCACGAG
>CAMFQI010000067.1 GCA_945980015.1 uncultured Eubacterium sp.
GGCAATAGATTTTTCTGTATTGTATTTGTTATAATGTAATCGTGAAAATTTATATGTTTATAATCACCACACGGCGCAAGCCGTTAAGGCTCCACTTGATTTGTCATCAAGGGTGCGGGTGTCCGGTGGACACCTCTGCATTTTAATGCAGAAGCACCGACCGAGCCGGCAGGTGAGACAGCTGTCACGAAGTGACTGAGGGGATAAGAATGCTATAATCACCCAAACCACTTCTCTTCACTTTTCACTATTCACTATTAACTGTGCCGTCAGGCACATATGGAGGTTTTTCTTATGAACATTTCCGTAAAAAAATTCAGCAAAAAATCATTGTCGCTCCTAATCGCGCTGATTATGGTTTTTTCCGCCCTGCCTTTAACTCCCCCTATTTCGGCTGACGCGGCGACTATGTCTGAGACTCTTTTGAATGATAGGCACGGATTGGTTACAAATGGTTCCGATTCACGAATGAAGAATAGTAATAAGCAATATCAAATTGTTAATGACCAAAAAGAGAATAATACTAACGCCGGAGTGCTTCATTTTGATTTGTCGAAGTACTCTAATAAAAAAATTGAATCCGTTCAGTTTAATGCAAAGCTTGATTCTTCAACCGGTGATTCTCAAATTTCAAATATGAATTTTTATTATTCTACAACCTTGAAAGGCAAAGATTCAACATACCTTGCTTCCGGCGGTAAAGAAACGCTTAACACCAAAATTGGTTATGGTTCAGGTACTACAGCTAATGAAAAATACCTAAATCACCTTATCGGTCACTATGATGAGAATAGTGATCGTCTCTTCCAAATTGATTATAAAGAACAAAACCCCACAAGCCAAAAAAATAAGGATGTAACAGAAGAAATCAAACAAATCATTTTAAGCGGAAAAACAGACTTGTACATTATTGTAATGCATAGCAATGCCGGTGGCGCTAATAGTACTAACGGTTGGTCTGATGCTTTAATATCCCCTGCAAATATCAATTTTACTGTAACCTATTCCGATTATGATTTTAGTAATCCTACTCAAGCAAAAGATTATATTGACAGTAGAATCAACGGTTTTGTTATGCCGACAGCACAGTCAGTTACTTGTAACGGCACTGATTTGAATTTGTCTAATGTACTATATACAAGTAATACATATCTTGAAAATAGTTTGACTGAATTTTCTTTGAATCAGAAGACAAACGATACAAAAATGTCCGCAAGATTAATGTCTCCTTCAAATAGAATTGTTTATATGTACACTGGAAACAAGTCTATTGTAAAGGTTCCGCTGTTTTTTGAAGCGCAGAAAAACAGTTCTGTACTTCAGCGCTACAAAGTAAATTATGTATGTTCCGCAAGTAGTAATTGGACAATTGATAACGAAAATTGGATAAGAACAACAGCTTACAATAAATGGGATACTAATTCAGCCGGTACACGAGACGGCGAGTATAAGGTTTCTTCAAGTTCAACTCATAACGCACCGGACTTTAATGCAAATAATCGACCGGAAGGTGTAGACGGAACAACTGATTTTAGAAATTTAGTAACCTATAACGGAACTTTAACGTTTTCTAACAATTATTTTCAAATTAGCGAATTGCCTAAGGTTGATATGAGCTTCGATGGATTTTGTTATTGGTATGATAGGGGGGCTCAATATTCTTATCAAAACAATATAACAAAGAATACGACTGGTCTAGGCAAAGCTTTATCTACAATCTCGTTAGCAAATACTGCTTCGTATTTAGTTATTGACTTTAGCGGCTACAATGCACTTGTTTCAAATAACACAATGAAAAACAAGTACAATACTGTAAAAGCAAATGAAACAAATTACACTGATGATTCTTTACTTGCTTACTACAAGGCTGTTGCTAATTTAATCAAATTTAAGACAGCAAGTTACGACTTGAGTACAGATAATGGCGTTTCTTCCTGTGCAAGTAATTTGGCTACTGTTGTTAATAATTACAATAAGGCAGAGAGAGAGCTCGCACAAAAGACAATTACAGTTCAATTTGTAAACTATGACGGTTATACTGTTAAAAGAGCAATACTCAATCCGGGCGAAGCAATCGGTGAGTTCCCTGCTAACACAGCATCAACTCCTGATGAATATGGATATGCTGATATATATCACTACAAGTACACTTGGAACACAACATTGACTGCCGAGTCTGTTCCGACATCTGATGTTACAATCAGTGAGAACGCATCTCTTGAAACACATAGTAGCACAACTCCTGCAACTTGTATAAGCAAGGCGAGATGTTCTGCTTGCGGTGCAGAATATGGATCATTAGGTAAACATTCATATAAACTTGAAACAAATTATCAAGTACCGACTAATTTTGAAGAAAACCCGTATAAGAGAAGTATGTGTATTTATAACTGTGGAACAGAGGATATAAACGGTAGAGAATATATGGATGTTTCGTCTTATTGGGAAACATATAATGCACAGCTTACTCAATCTCAAGACAAAATAGAAAACACCGCAAAATATACTAGCGATTCGATTAAAGCTGTACAGGATATCATTGATGATGTCGCTCCTGTAAAGGATAGTCCTACAAAGTCTCAGAGATATATTCAAGACAAAACACGGGCATTGGCTACTGCAACAAACAGTCTTGTTCTTCGTCAATACTCAATCACCGTAAAGTATGTTGACGAACTTGGTAATGATCTTAAAGTTGGTGAAGAAGGTGCAACTTCAAAAATATATCCTGCTGTTGATTACGGAAGTATACTGAATGTTGTCGCTCCGACAAACTATAACAAAGTTGATTATGCAGTTTATAAGTGGACTCGTAACGGAACAGACGGTGATATAATATCTGGCCTTAATTCAAGCTCGCTTGATGTTGTTGTAAAAGGCGCTTCAACATATTATGTATTCCTTAAAAATACAAGTGTTGATGATACAAAAGTAGGTAAAAATGCCGTTATAACTCTAAACAACAAGTCAGGAAACATTGTTGATATCGGATATGTTCCTATGAATCAAAACGGAACAGAAACAACAGCAACAGTAACGGTTGATACTAATGCTGGTACTATCAAAATCGGTGATGCAACCCTTACAGCACCTAAATATTCGTTCTATAATTTAATCGGATTTGAAATTGGCGGTATTCGTGTTGCAAGTGGGCAAACAATTACCCTTAATTCCAAGATGGTAATCAGGCCTGTATATAAGGCTAAACAAACTGTTAGAATTACTCGTGCAACAGGCTCAAACTTCCTTATTAACGAACAGGATGTTCCTTCGATAGATGTTGAATGGAACAAGAAGATTGTAATGACCTATAACGGTGCAGTGCCTGACAGTCAGGTAGTTATTTGGAAAGACGGCAATGGCAACGTACTTGCACAGGGTACAACCTACACCTTCTATTCTAACTCAAATGTAACAATTTCTGCATCTGTTGAAGCTTCTGCACCGGCAGTTCCTTCTGCTTCAATCGGCATGTTCAGCTATGACCCAACCGACAATAAGGTTACTGTTGTAAATAACTTCTATGTTCCCGACGGAATGAAGGCAACAAAAGCCGGTGTAATTCTTTCAACAAAGAACAGTACACGAGAAGCACTCATAGCTCAAACAAACGGCAAATTCGAGGGTGACGAATCACAGTTTACAACAGATAAAAACCAAATAAGAATTTCCGTTTCCCGTACTGCAAATACAGAATTCACTATGTATGCACTTGCTTATGTTGTTGTAAAAGATGAATACGGTACGGAAAATACTTATTACGCACCGACTGTTCAAAGCATAACCTATACGGTCACGAATTCATAATATAACGGAGGTAGAATAATGATGGTTAAAAAGAAAAATTACTCTGCCCCCGAGGTAGAAATCGAAAAGTTTTCAATCCCGACAAGTGTAATGACCTTGTCATCCGACCTTGATAACGGCGTTGATGTCGATATCCCCGGCGGCGACTGGGAATTCTAAAATCACAAAACGGCTCTCACTCCGAGAGCCGTTTTTCTTTTCAATAACAACACACCGTAGGGACGAGCATTGCTCGTCATAAAACTACAATCCCCAAACCACAACACGCCGTATGGCGTATATCACTTTGCGATTTATCGCAAAGCGTCGTTTACTGCGTCTCCTGCCTTATCTACTGCGCCGCCTACTCCGTCTGCGACATCGTCAACGCCCTGACCGATATCGTCGCCGACCTTGTCAGCTCTTGAAGCCGCTTCATCGCCGGCGTTCGACAAATCCTCGCCGACATTTGACGTTGTCGTTTGCGTAGTTGATTGGGTGGTAGCTGTTGTACTTGTTGTGCTTGTTGTTGTGTTGTTGTTGTCTGCTTTGTTTGAACCGCAAGCGACAAAAACAGCCGAGATAACGGTGATTGACATAATAACTGCAATAATCTTTTTCATAGTAAAAAACCTTTCTTTTTTATTTATTTAACCATTGTTCCGTTGTCGAGGTTGAGCATTATCAAAATATCTTCCTCAACGCCGGTATCACAATTTATATAAACGAGTGCGTTTTCGCCTGTATCGTTGCTTGTACAGGTGAACTCATAGCATTGCCTTTCGGCTCCGATTTCCTTTGGTATAGTGCAAAGCCTTGTATTAGTAACGGTGAGATATTTTGATAATTTTTCCTGTGCCTGCTCGGATGTCAGCAGGGGAGCGCCGAGATTTCTGTCGGTGTGATTAACGAGGTATGTTTTTGCGTCAAGACTTACCGTTTCGCCGTCGGCAAGTGAAATTCCAACCTTGATTAAATCGGCGTAATTTCTCACTCCGTCCTTGGTGTAAGCGCAGTTTACGGTGCAAATATTGTTCTGCTGCGCATAGTAACATACCTCCATATCCCTGTAGCCGAGCTTTTCAAGTGTGCTGATTGCAAGGTTGCAGGCGTTTTCACTCGTGATATCGGCACTGTTTATCAATCCCGAATAGAGTATTTCTTTAACATAGCCGCCCTGCTTCGTCACGCTGACAGTATATCTTCCGCACTTAAAGGTGTAGCAGGGAAGTCTTGACTTGTCGTCTGTTTCAAAGGTGACGTTATTTTCGCTTACACCGAGTGCCTTTGCCGCAATAGTCTTGCATTGCTCCTTTGTGTAAACGTCGGCAGACGAAACAAGCTTAGAACTTTTGTTTAATATCTGGTCGGAAAACGGTCCGTCATAAATCAACGTCGGAAAGTCCTCAAAGGTTTTTGCGCCCTGCGAAAAGCCGTTTGAAAGTGCGCTGACATTGATTTCTCCGCCGCTTGTCACCTGCGAGTCGGTAATCATTGCGCCGCTGTTGACGGTGTTCACCATTTGATTTGCCTGCTCGGAAAATCTCTGTGCGTAGTCGAGCAGTGTTTTGAGTGTTTCGTGCTCGCTGTCGCTGATTTCTTCGCCTGAGTCAATTTTTTGTCCGATATACTGTGCGTAGTCACTGCATTGGCTCAAAAATTTGTAGGCGTTGTTCATTTCCATTTGCTTTATCGGCAGACGGCTCATAGCGTTTTTTGCCGTAGAGCATTGCGCATACAAATCTCTGCTCAGGTCATAAAGCTCGCCTCTTGAATTTGAATACAGACTTTTTGTTATATCCGTATTTACATTGTCGAGACATTCGCTCAGCTGCGCAAGGCTTTGCTGATACGATACCTCAAGCTGCTGCTTATAGCTTCGCATATTCGTTGTGCTTATGATTACTGCGGCAATAACGATTGCCAGCATAAAGCCGATATACGATACAATTCTTATAAAGCTTCTTTTTGTCATTATCAAACCTCCCGTGTTTAGGCAAAATTGCCTATGGGTATTATTTGCAATATTTTTCAAAAAATACATAAATTAATTGCACCGTGCGATTTACTGTGCTATAATTATATGGATTATTGATAATGGAGTATTGTGGCTATGAAAAAGAAGAGGATTGTCGTTAAGGTAGGAACCTCAACGCTTACTCACGACACGGGAAAAACGAATATTGCAAAAATCAGCGAGCTTGTTCGTGTTTTGGCTGACCTGCATAATATGGGACATGAGGTGATTTTGGTGTCCTCGGGTGCAATCGGTATCGGCACGGCACGTCTCGGATTGGGCAAAAAGCCTAAAAGTATTAAGGGCAGACAGGCTGCCGCCGCAGTCGGTCAGGGCGAGCTGATGTTTCTTTACGATAAATTCTTCGGCGAGTTTGATATTATTGTTTCCCAGCTTTTGTTTACTTATGACGCACTTGAAAAAGAGGATAACAAAACTCACCTTACCAATACCTTTAATCAATTGCTTGAATACGGCTCTATCCCGATAGTAAACGAAAACGACAGCGTGTCGATTGTTGAGCTTCTAAACGGTGACAACGACTGCCTCAGCGCAACGGTAGCCGAGCTTATTGAAGCAGATATATTGATTTTGCTGACGGATACCGACGGTCTTTACGACAGCAATCCGAGTGAGAACAAAAATGCAAAGCTCATTCCTGTTGTCGAAAAGATAACCGAGGAGATTGAAGCGGTTGCCGGCGGTGCGGGTGAAAACGGCACGGGCGGATTTGCAACAAAGGTTAAGGCGGCAAAAATAGCAACTGCGGCAGGTATTCCTGTTGTTGTTATGAACGGCAACGATACAACGAAGATTTATAATGTACTCAACGGCGAAAGCGTCGGTACAAAATTTATTCCCTAGGTGATTTTATGACAGTAAGAGAACTCGGACAGCTTGCAAAAAATGCAACGCTTTTTAT